>CAYPYL010000008.1:0-14402 GCA_964414605.1 uncultured Dehalococcoidaceae bacterium | reverse complement strand
CCGTTAACAGCGCCGAGAAAATATTCTATACCCATATCGAATTCGAAGTACAGCCGTCCATGATGTTCATGGATACAACCTGGATGGAGCAGCAGGGTATCTGGTTCCCTGAAATAACCCTCAACCCGATGGCAGGACCCGTGAAAACCAAGGTAACTATACAAGCGACCGACTTCCCCGTCGGGGCTGCGGTAACGCATCTCCGCTTTGCGGGAATGGAACTGCCGGTACCGGACGCCACCGTAGCCGACGCTAACGGCGACCTCGCTCTCGTATTTAACGTGCCCGGCAACTACGGTATGGGCCAGTATATGGTCGAAGTGGAAGCCCAGAAACAGGGTATGCAATATCCGGTATTCATTGCCAAGCCCTTCTTTATCGAGGACTCCAACGTGACCTTCAAGCTGGATGTCGTTCCGGGCTTTATCCCCGGCGTAGAGCAGGGTCAATCCGGCAATACGACCGTCTTCGTACAATCCACCGGACAGGACGTCACCGTGCAGCTGTATATCGAAGGAATGCCGCCGGGGGTTATCGGCACCTTTGAAAATAGCAGTATCACCGTACCTCCGGGCGGGTCCATCAGCACCAAGCTAAACATTACCACGCGGGCTTCAACAGCGCCCGGACACTACCCGTTGACCATACGCGGTACCAGTGGCGGCGAGACAAGGATGATGCCTTTCGGCTTCAGTGTGATACCACCTGCCGCCTTCCAGATGCCTGAGTTTGCCCTCGAACCTGATTACGCCCCGGCAGGCTACACCGACAAGCAGTATAAGATAACCTTCTCCGGGACGGGATTCCCGGCCAACCAGAGCGTTACCAGCCTGTTCTTCGGTTCGCAGTCGGTAGCCATACCGGCTAACCTGATTACCGATGTTAACGGTAACTTCAACGGCGTCTTCCAGATGCCTACCGGACTTAATCCCGGCACCTACGATGTCAGGGTAGCCGTTGCCGATGGCAGCGGTGGTTACCTCTATGACTCGCGGCCGTTCTCCATTAGAGGTTCCGATGCTAAATTCATCCTTAAGTTATCACCGCCCTACCTGCCACCTGTCGTACAGGGCGGTCAGGCGACTATAACCGTGAATACGGTATCAGTAGGCACGACATCGGCAAATGTCACCCTGTTCGTCGACGGCCTGGCGCCGGGCATTACCGCCACTTTCTCCCCGAGTAATTTCATAACGGTAGCCCCCGGCGGCTCCGGCAGTGCTACACTGACATTTAACGTCAGCACCAGTACGCCTCCGGGACCTTACCCGGTCAGTGTACGCGGTATCAGTGGCAGTGAAGCCGCCGTGGTACCACTCGGATTCGGTGTCATGCCCGATATCGGGGGCGGCGAAGGCCACGCCGCCATCACCATCAATCCGTCACAGGCCAGGCCAGGCGAGCATATCGGCATCTCCGGCGCCGGCTTCACCAGCGGCAACACCATTACGCTGACGGCGGCTCCTCCCGGCGCGCCCCAGGCGATAGATATCACCCCGGGTACAATCACCGTTCAGACAGACGGGACCTGGGCTACCGAGATTACCGTCCCTGAAGCAGGACAGGTACCGCCGGGATGCTATATCGTCAAGGCGTCCGACGGCGCTATGGCCACCAAGTGCCCCTTCAACATCGTCCCGGCTACCGGTGCGGACTTCTTCCTCAACGTATCACCGCAGTTTATCGAGGCAGTCCGGGGCCAGAGCGGCAATACCAGCATGACTCTTAGCTCCAAGAACGGGTTCCAGGAGCCCGTGGTATTCGGCATCGGACACCTTATACCCGGAGTTACCGCTACCTTTAAGAACGCTACCGGTACCACCATAAGTAAATTCGCAGGAATTCCGGGAGGCATCAGGGAGATAATCGCCCCGGTAGAACAGACACCCATCCCCGGTGAGGATATGACCATTACCGTGGTGCTGGACGTCGATGTCGATACATCTCTGGGTCCCTACGACATCGGTCTTGAAGCGGGTTCCGGCACCGTCTACCGGACCATTCCGCTTGGCTTTATGGTGACATCCACCGGAGCCAACATCAATATCTCGCCACAGAGCGGCCCGGCCGATACTGATATTACCCTCTCCGGTTCCGGTTTCACCGCCGGTGAAACCCTAACGGTGAATTTCGCCGGTAACGGCATCACCACCGTACCGGGCACTATCACCGCAGCACAGGACGGCACCTTTACCGCCGTTATCACCGCGCCATCGATGAATGCCGGCATCTACCCGGTCAGCGTCACCGGAGGCATCAGCGGTATCACCATAGACCGGCCGTTCAGCCTGAAACCCACGGCGGTGAATTCTTTCGTACTATATGCGGGCCCGATGAAGGTTGACATTCCCAAAGGCGGCTCCGGCACTATCACCGCTAAAATCGAGCCGCTAGGCGGCTTCCAGTCCGCCGTCAACCTGACCCTCTCCGGACTTAACGCCATCAGCGGAGCGACTGCCAATATCTCGCCTTCGGCGACGATAACACCCAGCATCGGCACGCCGACGACCGCCACGCTAACCCTTAATGTTCCGGCGGGAGCCACCCCAGGCAAATACTCGCTGGTGATTACCGGCACGAGCGGCGCTATCGTCCAGACAAGAACTGTCACGCTTAACGTGGTGCCGCCGGCCGATACGCCCGACTTCCGTATCAGCCTGGCTCCGAATACGATACCCGTCAGCCCGAGCTCCAGCGCCAATACCACGGTTACTGTAAGCGCCATTAATGACTTTGCCGGAACGGTGAACCTGGCCGTGACTATGGCCAGCTCCAACGTTACCTGGCCCGGCAGCATCAGCTACACGGCCGGCAGCGTGACGCCTTCGGTCAATACCGGACTAGGCAAGCAGGCAATAACCTTCACGGCCAGCGCCAACGCCCAGCCCGGCAACTGGACATTCCGAATCACCGGCACCAGCGGCGCGCTGTCCCGCAGCACCGACGTCATGGTAATCTGCACGCCGGAAGGCACCACGATTACCGAATACGCTTCTCCCCGGCTGGACCCGACCACGATTACATCCAGCACCCCGATGGATATGGAACCCCCGTGGGGTGATAAAATCACCATCAACGGCATGATCAACGACGGCGCGGAAGCCAGTATCATCACCCCGGCCAAGGTTGACGTGGCGCCGGATACCCTGGCCACGCTGCCGGAAGGCTCCTCTGATATGCTGGGCAGGATAACCAATGTCGATTCCAGCTCCCCCGTCGACGGCGTGGAATGGAATATCGGCTTCCCCTTCGATACCGATAATCTTACCGCCGCCGGCCTTGAGGAAGAGAACCTTAAGGTGGCCTACCTCAATCCCGATACCGGTACCTGGACCGAGGTCACCACCACCATCGACACCACCAACAAGATTGCCTATGCTTCGCCCGGCCACTTCAGCTCGTGGACGTTGATCGGCACGCCGGAACCACCCGAATCTGAAGTTGTAACCGAATATCCGGTCACCACCGGCGGAGGTGGCGGCGGCGGCGGTAGCAGCGGCATCACCAGCGTGGTCGAATATATCACCGGAGACGGCCGTTTCGTCACCGAAGCCACCGCGGCATCCGTGGACGGCATGGTCAAGCTCACCATACCAAGAGATACTTACGGTCTGAACAGTGCGGGAAAGCGGCTCTACTCGGTATCCATTAAAGACTGCACCGTACCGGTGACGGCACCCGTCGATACCAGCTTCGTCGGGGCCGCTTACGATATCGGTCCCAGCGGCGCATTTTTCGATCCGCCCATCAATCTGACATTCACCTACCTGGATTCGATGATACCAGCCGGCACCCCCGAAGGGAACCTGGTCTTAGCCAACTGGCAGGATACCGGGTGGGTCATGCTTGAGGGCAGCGTTGTCGACCCGGTTAACAATACCATCACCGTTCCCGTCAAGCACTTCAGCATATACACCATCATCGCCCCCACGGCTGTGGCTGCCTTTGAGGTCACCGAACTCTCGCTGTCATCGGCCGAAGTTCATCCCGACGAGACCGCTATCGTCAGCGCCGTCGTTACCAATAACGGCGACTGCGCCGGCACCTGCGAGGTAACTCTCGCGGTAAACGATAGCGTAACCGCGACCGATGAAATCGACCTGGCAGGACATACCAGCCAGGAGGTTATCTTCACCCTGACACTCGAGGAAGTCGGCACCTATACAATAGACGTGGGCGGTATGACGACCACGCTGACGGTCACGGAAGTTCCAGCTGAACTAGAAGAGAAACCGGAAACCACCGGGATAACGCCGACATTACCGGAAACGGAAGCCGGACAACCGGAGGCTACTGAAGTAAAACCGGTGCCTTCAGAAGAACCGGCAACTGCTGCCGAAATAGCACCGGTGGTCCCCGAAGTATCGGCGCCGGAGACCGCGGCGGCTCAGACAACTCGGTTTAGAGACTGGTATATCTTCCTCTACATCCTGGCTGCCGGTGTTGTCATCGTCGGTGTGGTCTACTGGCGGACTCACTCCCGTAGAAAAGCCTCGTAAACAGAAGTACCCATCCATAGACCGGCTCCCCCTTTCCCCCCGGGCGGGGGCGAGGGGGAGCCGGTTTTACATACGGTAAATACAACTGCCGCTATTTATCAAAAAATCACAAACGCCCCGTTTTTCCTCCTTTACGCCAACCACAAAAGCGTATAGAGAAACACCCCGCTTGTGACAGTTCTGTGAGGTTTCATTATAACTTTGTGACTCTGCTGTGATACAGCTTTCATATACTTCAACCGTATCAAACATTGTTAACACCGAATATATTAACAGCGCCCGTTTTTAGGCTAATAACAGGGTTTCAAAGATATGAAGATGGAGGCTAGTTTGCAAAATACATCCGAGCAATGGGCACCGGAGTTAATATCAGTAGGTTTTATTGCCAAGCGCTGCGGTGTAAGTAATACCACGGTATTACGGTGGATAAGCACCGGCCAGCTGGACGCTTTCCGGCTGCCCGGCGGACATTACCGTATCGAAAGGAACAACTTCCTGGGATTTTTAACAAAGTACAGCATACCGGTACGGGGTCCGTCTTAAGAAACGGAGCCATAAAGACCGCGGCAAAATGCCGGTTTGATACGGAAGTACAAACGGCGAGGTGAGTGTCTACTGCAAAAGCTTGATGTTGATACAAATACCAGAAATTGCCCTAAAGGAAACCGTTCAGACACAATCTTAATTCAGAAGGCGCTAAAATGTTAAGGTTTGTTAAGAAAATCAACAGAGATAGCAAAGGTTTCACCATAGTGGAGCTGCTTATCGTCGTGGCTATCCTGGGGGTCCTGGCAGCCGTCGTTCTGCCCAACGTGACCGGACTCGCCGGCGAAGGGCAGACGGAAGCCGCCAAGGCCGAGCTGGTTACCGTGCAGACGGTTATGGACACGATGATAGCAAAAACCGCCTCGACCTCGGTCACGGCCACCAGCGCCACCGCCAATATGTCAGCCTTCCCCACCGGGAGTGCGCTCTATCCTACTTACTTGAGGACGGCGACGACCACGGGCACATATTCCTGCGATTCCACCGGACTGATTACCCAGGTAACCACCGGTTACTAGAAACATCCGCCGCAGTCCCGATGCCCCACCGGGCAGTCAATGAAGCAGAGGCCACCCGGTTGCCCGGTGACCCCTGCTACTTCTACGTAATGGTAGAGGAGAGAAAATAACACCGGCTGGTAATCGAACGTTCTCGTTCCCGGCCGAACGCAGGTAAAAAATGAAAGTAAAGACAAAGCTAATATTCAGCTTCACGGCTATAGTGGCATTACTGTGGCTGATTGCTATCCTGGCGCTTAACAGTAACGAACATCTCAACAAACACTTTAGCGCCGCGGAGGCGGATATCATCCCGGACACCATCGCCATGACCGAGGTAGAAACAATATCAAGCGAGATATACCGCGAGTTTTCAGAATACCTTTATCACGATAGAGAAGAGGCTAAAGAGAGTGCCGAGCTAAAGCTCGAGCATCTCGAGGCAATAGCATTCACCTACCTGCCACTAACGGCGTACCCCGGAATGAACGAACACGAGAAGGACTGCATTCTTGCCGGTAAAGCCTACGATTTCTATTTTTCTACCGTATGGACAATTGGTCTGAAAGAACGGGGGGCTAGTATTTCTGTCCTGGAAGAGCACGACCGCAGCATGTGTCTGCCGGCGCTGCTGGAAATGCAGGAACGCGCCGGCGAGCTTAAAGCAGCCAGCATCGGTGGGCTGGAGGAGATTGAGAGGAACTTTAATACCACTTATACCAGCGGCCTGCAATCGATTCTCATCGCTGCCGCCGCTCTGACGCTCCTGGCCATCGCGGCCGCCATCATTACGACAAAGTCTATCGCAAGCCCGCTGCTCGCCCTGCGCAAGGGTACCAACGAAATCGCAAGGGGAAATCTTGATTATAAAGTGGCCACCGACGCCAGGGACGAAATAGGTGAACTCTCCAGGGCGTTCGACCGGATGACAACGAGCCTTAGCACCAGTATGACCTCCTTAGATAACCTCAACCGGGAAATCCTGGAGCGCAAGCGGGCCGAGGAAAAACGACAGGCGATACTAAAAACAGCCATTGACGGCTTCTGGATTTGTAATCTTGAAGGCAAATTCCTTGAAGTAAACGATTCATACTGCCGGATGACTGGTTATACACATGAAGAGCTACTTAAAATGTATATCCATGACGTTGAAGCTATAGAAAATCAGGAAGAAACCGCCCGGCGCATTAAAGTAATAAGGGAACATGGCTCGGACCGGTTCGAGACAAAACACCGGCGAAAAGACGGCGAGATAATTGATATCGAAATCAGCGTAAATCACTGGCACACGGGCGATGAGGAGCAGATGTTCGTATTTGTCCGTGATATTACCGCGCGCAAGCGGATGGAGGAGGAAATCAAGGAATCAGAGGATAAATTCTCCAGGGCATTCCTTTCCAGCCCTAACACCATGGCAATCACCTCGGTCAAAGACGGTAGATTTATTGAAGTTAATAATAGCCATACGACCATTACCGGCTACAGCTTGGAAGAAACGCTCGGTCACACGTCAACCGAGCTCGGTCTCTGGGCAAAGGCAAAAGACCGCCAGCGCGTGCTGAATATTCTGGAAGAACAGGGGAGGGTCTTTAACGAAGAATTCGAGTTCCGAATGAAGTCGGGTGAGATACGTAACTGGCTGTTCTCCGCTGAAAAAATCATTATCCGCGGAGAACCGTGCCTGATCTCGGTCACAACCGACATCACAGAACTAAAGCGAACGGAGGAGGCACTTCGCGAATCAGAGGAGAAGTTCTATAAAGCTTTCTCCGCCAGCCCCGACGTCATTGCTATTGTCAGCATGAAAAGCAATAAGTTCGTTGAAGTTAATGAAAACTTCGTCCGGTTCAATGGCTATCCGCGCGAAGAAGTCATCGGCCGCAGTGCCTCCGAGTTGAGTATCTGGGTGAACATAGAGGAACGCAATAAAATAATGAAAATCCTGAAGGGGGAGGGCAGAGTTCGCAATGAAGAGTTCCAGATGCGCACCAAGTCAGGTGAAATACGCATTGGGCTGTTTTCAGCGGAGATAATAAACTTCGGCGGGGAGCCGTGTTCCATCGCCATCACCACCGATATAACCGAACGCAAGCGGGCGGAAGCAGAGCTAAAACAGGCTCTAGCGGAACTGGAGCAATCAAGCGCGCAACTCGCGGCTACCAACAAAGAACTGGAAACCTTCAGCTACTCGGTCTCGCACGACTTGCGGTCGCCGCTGCGGAGTATCGATGGTTTCAGCCAGGCCCTGCTGGAAGATTATGCCAAGAAGCTCGACGAAAACGGCAGGGACTATTTGCAGCGTTTACGTGCCGCCAGTCAGAAAATGGGAGAACTCATCGACGGTTTGCTGAAATTATCCCGCCTGACGAGAAGCGAGATGCACCATGAACCTGTAGACTTGACTTCACTGGCGGAGGAAGTCTCCACCAGACTTCAGGATGCACAGCCGGACCGGAGAGCCAAGTTCACCATAGATAAAGGGCTGACCGCCAGGGGAGACCCCCAGCTGTTGAGAGTATTACTAGAGAACCTGTTTGGCAATGCCTGGAAATTTACCGGTAAAAAACAGCAGGCAAAAATAGAATTCGGTTCCAGTAAAGTTAACGGAAAACGGACCTACTTCGTGAGAGACAACGGCGTCGGCTTCGATATGACCTATGCCGATAAGCTTTTTGGGGCCTTTCAGCGCCTCCACGATGATACCGAATTCCCCGGCACCGGTATCGGCCTGGTCACGGTACAGCGGATTATCAATCGCCACGGCGGCACAATCCGGGCCGAGGGTGCGGAGGGGAAGGGCGCCGCCTTTCATTTTACTCTGGAGTAAAGGAGCAAGTAAATGGTTATTCATAGCGAAACAATATTGCTGGTGGAAGATAACCCTGACGACGTAGAACTGACCTTGCGGGCATTCCGCAAAAACAACATCGCCAATGAAATAGTCGTAGCACGCAACGGCGTGGAAGCCCTTGACTATCTCTTCGGCCAGGGTTCGTATGCCGACCGCGAATGTAAAGATAATCCAAAGCTCATTTTACTCGACTTGAAACTACCCAAGCTGGATGGCCTCCAGGTACTGGAACGCATTCGTGCCGACGAGCGCACCAGGCTTACTCCGGTGGTCATTCTTACCTCGTCTAAAGAGGAACAAGACCTCATCAGCGGCTATAAAAACGGGGCAAACAGCTACGTACGCAAACCGGTGGACTTTAACAAGTTCGTTGAAGCTGTCCGCGAGATAGGACTCTACTGGCTGCTGATAAACGAATCTCCCAGTCATAACTAAGCCTCACTGGAGGATACAGATTAACAACCTAGTGATACAGGTGACGTAAAATGGAAGCTAAGACAACGAGAGTTCTGCTTATCGAAGATAACGCGGACGACCTTGAGCTGATAAAAAGAAAACTGTCCAAGTCCACCAGCAGCCGGTATATCGTAACAACGGCCAGAAAGCTGCAGACCGGACTGGAATATCTTGACAGCAATGAAATAGACCTGGTGCTATCAGACCTCGGGCTGCCCGACAGCCACGGACTCGATACCGTCACCAAGATTCTCTGCAGTGCGCCGCATGTGCCCCTGATAATATTGAGCGGGTTCGATGATGAGGCCATAGCCATCAAGGCAGTGCAGGCCGGAGCCCAGGACTACCTCGTAAAAGGGCACATAGAAGACTCCCAGATGGAACGCTCCCTGGCTTACGCCATCGAGAGGGCCCGCCTGCAAAGAGAACTGGAGCAGAACACACAGGAGATATGCAATATCCAGGATAATCTATATAAAATCCTGAAAAATAACGCTGACGCCATCGTTGTGGTGGGTACGGATAAACGTACACTGTTCGCCAATCCGGCGGTAGTAACACTGCTGGGACGTGAACAGGAAGAATTGCTAGACCAGCCTTTCGGTTTTCCCCTAAGCAACGATAAAATGTCGGAGATTGAAATTACCCGCCCCGGCAATGAAAAAACCATCGCCGAAATGAATGTGGTGGAAATCGACTGGGAAGGCAAACCTGCCTACCTGGCTTCTCTACGAGACGTCACGGAACGGAAGCGCGCCGAACAAGCCCTTATAGAATCGGAGGGGAAATTCTCCAAGGCTTTCCGGCACAGCCCGGAAGTAATTGTAATTTCCAGTCTGAAAAACGGTACCATGCTGGAGGTCAATGAGACTTTCCTCCGCCTTACCGGCTATTCCAGCGATGAAATTATCGGCAAAAAATCCACGGAGCTGAATATCTGGGCAAACATGGAAGATCGCAACGCAATGGTAAACATACTAAGAGAAAAGGGCATTATCAATAAGGAAGAATATCAATTCCGCATGAAAACTGGTGAAATACGCACCTGGATGTTCTCGGCGGAAATCATCAATATCGGCAATGAACCCTGCATATTATCCGTCGCCACGGATATAACCGAACGCAAGAAGATAGTTGAAGCGCTGCGCTTCTCCGATGCCGCCTTCAAGTCCATCCACGAAGGCGTCATCGCCATGGACACGGATTACGTTATCACTAGCTGGAACGAAATAGCTGAACAGATTTACGAAATAAAAACGTCCGAAGCCATCGGTAAAAGAATGTTCGATGTTATCGATATAGTAGAGAACCGCCCCGGCGAGAATGCCAACCGAATCGAGACCCTTGAAAACAACGGATATTTCCGGGAAGAAGAACTCCACCGCACGAAGCACGGAGAAGTATGGGTCGACATCAGTATACAGGCGATAGAAGACAAGGGCAGACGTTACGGCTGGGTGGCGTTATGTTCGGCAATAACGCAGCGCAGGCTCGCCGAGGAAGCTTTAAAACGGAGCGAGGAAAAATACCGCGAGCTTATCAGCAACTCAATCGACGGTATTGTGTCTACCGATGCAAAAATGAGGGTCATTATATGGAACCAGGGAGCTGAAAAAATATTCGGCTACACGGAAAAAGAGATGCTGGGCCAGTCGATTTTGAAGATAATCCCCCAAAAAGACCGAAAAGAGATGGCCAAAGCCTTCCAATATATCAACAAGACCGGTAAGAGCAAGCTCTCCAGTAATGTAATAGAGATGGTAGGCGAGAAGAAAAACGGTGACAAAATACCCATTGAACTCTCTGTTTCCATAAGAAAATTCGAAAATAGTTATATCATCACGAGCATCATAAGAGACATCACGGAGCGCAAAGAGGCAGAGGAAAAGATACGCAAGATAGAAGAAATAAAATCGGAATTCCTCTCCAACGTCTCGCATGAGTTGCGGACACCGCTACAGTCGATAAGCGGCTTTATCAAGCTGATTCTGAACGGTAAGGTGCCCGACCCCGATACTCAACAGGAATTTTTACAGATTATAGACCGCGAGACGCTGCATCTGGGGAATCTCATTAACAGCCTGCTGGACATGTCACGGCTGGAATCCGGCCGGTTCCAGATAAATAAGCAGCTGGTAACGATACGGGATATCATCGCCGATTCCATGATGAGTTTTCATACCCTGGCCCGGGATAAGAATATCTCCCTAAGCGAAGACATACCCGCGGAACTGCCGAAAATGGAGGTAGACGGCGAACGGATAAGGCAAGTGGTGATTAACCTCGTCAGCAACGCCATCAAGTACAGCGATCCCGGCGGCAGCGTGAACGTTAAGGTCACGCAAAACAAGAAAGACCTGATTATTCAGGTCTCTGACCGCGGTATCGGCCTGTCTGGAGAATCATTAACTCACCTTTTTGAAAGGTTTTACCGGGCCGAGGGTAAACTCGCCAGGGGCGGCACCGGACTCGGTCTGTACATCACGAAGCAGATTATAAAAGCACACGGCGGACATATAGATGTAGAAAGCAAGCTGGGAGAAGGCAGCACCTTCAGACTGACCCTGCCTTTTAACGATAAAGGAGACGACGGACATGGAAAAGAAGATACTGGTCATCGAAGACGACCCCGCTATATCAAGGCTGGTTGATTATTCCTTAAGACATGAAGGTTATGAGGTAATACAGGCTTCAAACGGCCTAGAAGGAATACGGAAAGCGCATGACGAAAGGCCGGACCTGGTTATCCTGGATGTCATGCTGCCCGGCCTGGACGGATTTGAAATCTGTCACCGCTTGAAGTCCGGGCAGGACACCGCCCGGTTGCCCATTTTAATGTTCTCCGCTAAAGCACAGGAGATAGATAAAAATACCGGACTGAAAGTAGGCGCGGATGATTACCTGCCCAAACCCGCCTCCCCGACGGAAATAGTGAATCGGGTGGAAAAACTGCTGGCCCGGGACAAGACCACCGCAACAACCCAGTAGAAAGTGAGTGGACAACGATAAACACATGTCCCTGCCCGCAGACCGGGTCGCCAAGAAAAGCCTGGGCGAGATGCTGGTCGAGGAGAAACTCATTACCCCGGAGCAGCTGGAGAGCTCGCTGGCGCTACAGCAGCAACAGGTGCGTATACAACTCTCCATTACGCTCGAAGGGGTGCTCTATCAGGTCCTGGTGCCGAAAAGCTACAGCTCGGGGCGCGTTGCCGCCGTAGAGAAGTCATGCTGGCCATACCCGCCATCAGAAATCTCATACGAGAAGGCAAGACGCATCAGATGATGAACTGCATCCAGGCCGGGAGGTCAATACGATATGCAGTCTCTCAACCAATCTCTGGCCAGACTCTACCGCAGCGGGACGATAACAAGAGAAGAAGCGTAGGCACGAAGCAGTGATATAGAAGAACTTGAGGATATACTGAACGGACAATAAGCATGTATAGACCTTTTTAATGACACTTGACGAATTTACGGCAATTGCTTACTATTATATATGCGTATCTGTTTATAAAGGTCAGGCGAAATGAGCATTAAGAAAACGGAAAAACGGGCGGGAAAGCGGATAGCGGAGAACACCCTGGACAAGCACGTCAACGAGCTAAAGTGTCTCTACGATATCGCCAACATCACCGGCGATGCCCACCTTACCCTGCGCGAGAGATTCCAGGAGATAGTGAGAATCCTTCCCCGTGGGTTCCAGTATCCCGAGATTACCTCCGTCAGGATTACTCTCGACGGAGATGAATACGAGACCGATAATTACCGGCCGGCCGAACAGAAAATGTCCGCCGATATTTCTATGCAGGACTCCAAGATAGGGTCTGTGGAAATCGGTTACACTGAAACGCCGCCGACTACCGGTAACGGCCTCTTCTCCAAAGAGGAAAGACTTCTGTTGGATGCCGTCGCCGAGCGATTGGGAGTGATAACGGAACACCGGCAGGCGGAACAAGCCCTCAAAGAATCAGAGGAAAAGTTCTCCAAGGCTTTCAACGCCAGCCCGAACCTGGTGGCTATCAATAGAATCGAGGATGGCAAATACCTCGAGGTCAACGATTGTTTTACCCGCATGACAGGATATACGCGCAAAGAAGCTATCGGCCATAATGCCAACGACCTGAATATCTGGGTCGATAAAGACGATCACCTTAAACTAATTAATGACATAAAAGAAAACAAGAAGATACGGAGCAGGGAAATCAGGATACGTAACAAATCGGGAGAGATACTTACAGGCCTGTTTTCCGCCGAACCCATAACTATCGGGGGCGAAGTATGCACGCTGAACACCGTAACCGATATTACCGAGCAAAAACAATCCCAGGAAATACTCCATACGGTCTCCCACGGGTCGCCGCTGGGTATATACATCATGCAGGACGACTGCCTGCAATACACCAATCCACAATTTCAGAAAATAACCGGCTACAACCAGAACGAACTAATCGGAAGGGAACTGCTTAGTCTCATCGACGTTGAAGATGTCGACGTAGTCAGGTCGCACACGGTGTTCACCCTCCAGGGAAAAAGCCCCTACCCCTGCGAATACCGCATCCTCAACAAGACCGGACGCATAAAATGGGTCATGCAGACTGCTTCCCCCATCCACTATGAGGGCAGAGAAGCGGTACTCGGCAATCTCATGGATATCACCGAACGCAAATACCTGGAAAGAAAAATAACCGAATACGAAGAACTCAACAAGATGAAAAGCAACCTGCTGGCGACGGTCTCTCACGAACTGCGCACGCCCCTGGCGACGATAAAAGGCTACTCAACGATGATACTGGATTACTATTCCAGGCTCGCTCATCATGAAATACAGGACTACCTTGCATCCATTGACAACTCGACGGACAGGCTGACAAAACTCGTCGATAACCTGCTTGACTCCTCACGCATGGAGGCGGGACTTCTAAGACTGGAAAGAACAACCGTTGACATTAATCAACTTATTGAGAGAGTCGCCGCCGAAGCAAACATCCGTGAAAAGAAACACCAGATAGTTACGGAACTTAACGCCGGATTGACCAACGTAAATATAGATGCCAAGCGAATCCGGCAGGTGCTGGATAACCTTCTTGATAACGCCATAAAGTACTCGCCGCAGGGAACGTCGGTGCTGATATCCGCGAAAAAAACCGGCCGCGAACTGCTTATCAGCATCCATGACCAGGGTGCGGGCATTCCCACCGAGGAGCTGACCAGCATCTTCGAGCGGATGTACAGGATAGAACAGAGGCTGACTTCGGGCAGCGACGGAATCGGGTTGGGTCTGCATATCTGCCAGGGACTGGTGGAAGCCCACGGCGGCCGAATCTGGGCGGATAGTACCATGGGCCGGGGAAGCACCTTCCAGTTCACGCTGCCCCTAATCTCTGCGGGAAAAGAAAGAATAAAGATATAAAGCAAGTACTCGTTATGGAAAAATCCACTGGCACGGAATATTATATCCTTCACCGGGAAGCGAGGTAATATCATGTTCTCAAAAAAATCTCTGGTTCTGGTGGTTGATGATGATATCCGCATGCTGCGCATGATGAAACGCAT
>CAYPYL010000007.1:1818-14439 GCA_964414605.1 uncultured Dehalococcoidaceae bacterium | reverse complement strand
CTGGAAGACATCGTCAGCGGCAACGGCAGGGAAGGAGATATCGACCTGCTGTTGGAGCTGGGCGAAGCTGTGAAAAACGGCTCTCTCTGTGCCCTCGGCGGCACGGCGCCCAATCCGGTGCTGACGACTATCCGTTACTTCCGGGAAGAGTATGAAGCCCATATTAATGAAAAAAGCTGTCCGGCCCTGGCCTGTAAAGCGCTGGTTTCCTACTATATCGACGCTGAAAAATGCCAGGGATGCGGTATCTGCGCCCGCGCCTGTCCCGCCGAGGCTATCAAAGGCGGCAAGCGCATGGTGCATGTAATCGACCAGAGCAAATGTATAAAATGCGGGAGCTGCTTCGATGCGTGCCCGGCCAAGTTCCAGGCGGTAGCCAAGATATCCGGGAAACCTGTAGAAGCCCCCGATGAACCGATTCCCGTAGGCGGTAAAGCCTGACAAAGAGGTTATTAGAAGGTAACGGAGGCAACCGATGACGACAACTGGTTCAAGTATAGCCGATGAGAAAAAACTGGGTACCATTGCCCTGACCATCGATGGAGTAAAGATAGCAGTGCCGGAGGGTACCACCGTGCTCGAGGCGGCGCGGAAGGCCGGCGTCTATATACCTACCTTATGTTATGATGAAGACCTTAAGCCTTACGGGGCCTGCAGACTCTGCATCGTGGAGATAGAGAAGATGCGCGGTCTGCCGACCTCCTGTACTACCCCGGCCACGGATGGCATGGTCGTTCACACGGAGACACCCTCCGTCAACCAGTCCCGCCGCATCACCATGGAGCTTATCATGGCCAATCATCACGGCGATTGTCTTACCTGTGAGAAGAACCAGAACTGCGAGCTTCAAACGGTAGCCCGCTACCTGGGCGTGGAGCAGGAGCACTTCGATAGGATGCGCAAGAGTAAGACGACGGTCGCCATCGATGATAGCCACCCCGCCTTCACCCGCGACCTTAACAAATGCATCCTCTGCGGTCGGTGCGTGCGCGCCTGTAACGAGATTGCCTGCGTCGGCGCCATAGACCTGGCTTTCCGGGGCAACTCGGCAAAGGTAAGCACCTTCGGCGATAAACCGCTCCTGGAATCCATATGCGAAGGGTGCGGCGAATGCCTGGAGCGTTGTCCTACCGGCGCCCTTATCCCTAAAAATGCCAAACAGGCGACGCGTTACGTTAAAACGGTCTGTCCTTACTGCGGCGTCGGCTGCTCCATCTATCTGGGCGTACGCGGTAATGAAATAGTAGAAGTCAAAGGTGATAAAGAGAGCCCCGTCAATAAGGGCGGACTCTGCGTCAAGGGACGGTTCGGCTTCGACTTCGTCAATCACCCCGACCGTTTGACCACTCCCCTGATAAGGAAAGAGGGCTGGAGCAAGGACGTGGAGGTCAACGGCAATTTCAAGGATATCTTCCGGGAGGCAACCTGGGACGAAGCCCTTGACCTGGTGGCGGACCGGTTCTTGAGAATTAAAGCGGAACACGGGCCGGACAGCTTCGGTGTGTTGAGTTCGGCCAAGTTCACCAACGAGGAAAATTACCTGGTGCAGAAGTTCGCCCGGGCGGTTATCGGCACCAACAACGTGGACCACTGCGCCCGTCTCTGACATTCCTCCACAGTGGCCGGTGCGGCCACAGCCTTCGGCGACGGTGCCATGAGCAATTCCATCGCTGACTTTAAGAAAGCCGACCTTCTCTTCGTCATCGGTTCCAATACCACCGAGTGCCATCCTATCATCGGGCGCTACGTCCGGCAGGCGGTGCGTACCGGTACGGCCAGGCTTATAGTGGCCGACCCGCGCATCATCAAGCTAGCCAGGAAAGCCGCCGTGCATCTGCGTCACAAGCCGGGTACCGATGTGGCGCTCCTTAACGCCATGATGAATGTCATCCTTACCGAGGGGCTTTATGATAAACAGTTCGTCGAGGAACGCACCGAGGGTTTCGAGGAGATGGCGGCCGTCATCAAGAACTATACCCCGGAAATGGCGGAAGGGATTACCGGCGTTTCCAGGGCGGATATAATACGGGCAGCGCGTCTCTTCGCCGGAGCGGAGAGGGCCTGCATCCTCTACGGCATGGGCATTACCCAGCACACCACGGGCACGGATAATGTTAAGAGTGTCGCCAACCTGCTGATGCTAACCGGTAACATGGGACGGGAGGGAACGGGGTTCAGTCCGCTGCGGGGACAGAACAACGTCCAGGGCGCCTGCGATATGGGCGCTTTGCCCAACGTATTCCCCGGTTACCAGCCGGTCGCCAATCCCGAGGCCAGGGAAAAATTTGAAAAGGCATGGAACTGCAAGATTAAAGATACACCGGGGCTGCCCGTGACGGAGATGGCCGAAGCCATCTTACGGGATAAGATAAAGGCCATGTACGTCGTCGGCGAGAACCCGGCCCTGACCGAACCTTACACCGCCTATGCCAGGAAGGCGCTGCAGAAGCTGGATTTCCTGGTGGTACAGGACATCTTCCCCACCGAGACGGCCGTGCTGGCCGATGTTATTTTGCCGGCGGCGGCCTTCGCCGAGAAAGACGGCACCTACACCAGTACGGAAAGAAGGGTTCAGAGGATACACACCGCCGTACAGTCGCCGGGAGAAACAAAGCCGGACTGGGAGATTATCTCCATGCTGGCGGAAAGGATGGGGTACCCCTTTGCCTACCGGAACGCCGAGGAAATCAACCGGGAGATGACATCGCTTACCCCCAGCTACGGCGGCATACAGTACGACCGATTGGAGAACTACGGACTTCAGTGGCCGTGCCGTGATACCGACGACCCCGGGACACCAATCCTTCACGCAGGCAAATTCACCCGCGGCCTGGGCAAGTTCCACGCCGTGGAGTACCGGCCTCCGGCGGAGTCCGTCTCGCCGGATTACCCCCTCACCCTCACCACCGGCCGGATACTGGAGCATTACCATACCGGCAGCATGAGCCGCCGCACCAGGGTCTTGAGCGAGCTGCAACCCAACGGCGCCATCGATATCCACCCCGACGACGCTATCAAGCTGGGTATCGTGGATGGCGACCTTATCAGCGTGGCCTCGGCGCGGGGTAAGATAGAAGCCCCGGCCAACGTTACCGATAAGACCTCCCCCGGACTGGCCTTCATGGCTTTCCACTGGAAGGAGTCGCCGGTCAACATGCTTACCAATCCGGCCCTCGACCCCATTGCCAAGATACCGGAATTCAAGGTATCCGCCGTTAAGGCGGTGCTGGCGGTACTGGACCGGGCTACCCAGGATAATGCCTTCCTGGCCCGGCTCGCCGAAAATCCCGCCGAGGCTTTGAAGGAGTATGACTTAACGCCTGAAGAAAAAGTGGCTATCGCCTCCGGCGATATACGTAAAATCGAGTCCTGGGTGGGCAAGCTCGATGAGCGCCTTAAAAAATGGCTTATCGCCAGGCTGGCCCAGGAGAAGTGGTAGTAACAGTTCCCGTTATAAACATATAATCAAAGAGGGGCATCCGCCCCTCTTTTTTTCTCCTCGTACCTGCTCCGTGTACGAACGTACCAATAAGAGTATAATAGGTACAAATTATAGAAAAGGAAGATGATATGAGTCAGGGTGCCGGAATGCCTGAACGGGGCCGCCCGACGGAAGAGCACGCCGTACCAACCGGGTTAACCAGCAGACTTATACTGGCAAAGGCCAGGAAGGGCATTCGCAGCATTCATTTCTGGATAATCGCCTGCCTTTTCATCGTCTTTTCATATATATATTACGGTATCTTGCCTTCCTTTCATGACATTTATGTTATCATTTTCTTTTACCCGATGATTTATGCCGCCATCGTGTATCGTGTACGGGGGGTAATCATCAGCGGCCTCTTTTTCCTCGGCATCCTGCTGCCGCAGGCACTTATCTTCGCCCAGGACCCGGTTTCACTGATGAGGACGCTTATTTTTACCGCCTTTGCTTTCCTTGTCAGCGGCCTGGGGGCTACCCTGCTGAACTATCTGGAACACCAGGTGGAGGCGTATCGGGAGATTCTGTCTCTCAACGAGGAGCTGAACGGCTATATCGAGCAGTTGAAAAAGACGCAGCAGCAGCTCATACAGGCAGCCAAGTTGAGTTCCATCGGTCAGCTCTCGGCGGCGGTAGCCCACGAGCTGAACAATCCGCTGGCCGGTGTGCTGGTCTATACCAAGCTCATTAAAGATAAGCTGGCCAGGGATTCGTTCGATAAAGAACAGATACAGAATAACCTGGAGAAGGTAGAGTCGGCCATCGATTACTGTACCGGTATCATACGTGGTCTTCTAGATTTTGCGCGGCAATCCGAGCCCCTGCTGCGTCCGATGACAATCAGCCGGGCAATTGATAAGGCCATGTCCCTGGTGGGGCATCAGGCTAAAATGAAGCGGATTGAAGTGGTCAGGGAAGAATCGGAAACGCTACCGCTCGTCGTGGCCGATTTCAATCAGCTTGTCCAGGTAATTGTCAACCTCATAGTCAACGCCGTTCAGGCTATGAAAGAGGGCTACCGACTGGACATTCGTACTGCTGAAGAGGACGATTGGGTGAAGATAAGCGTTCACGATACCGGTTGTGGCATACCCAGTGAGAATATGGACAAGTTGTTTACGCCGTTTTTTACCACCAAGGACGAGGTGAAGGGGGTGGGACTGGGCCTGGCGGTATCGTACGGAATAGTAGAACGGCACGGCGGGAGGATAGAAGTGGAAAGCGAGGTAGACACAGGGAGCACCTTTACCATCATCCTGCCGGCTTATAAGGAAGAGGCAAAGCCGGAAAAATCAACCGGATAAGCCTCTATTCGTCCGCAATCTGCTGCGGCAGCCTGACGAAAAGTTCCGTTCCCCTGCCGGGTTCCGACTTTATTTGCAGGTTGCCGTTGATCAGCCTGGCCCTTTCGTACATTCCCATAAGGCCGAGCCGTCCGGCCCTCACCATGTCCTCGACTCTTTCCGGCATCTTAAAACCCGCGCCGTTATCGGCTACGACCATATCGATATATTCCTTTCCCACCTCGACCTTGATATCCACCGCGGTAGCATGGGCGTGTTTCCTGACGTTATTCAGCGCTTCCTGGGCTATTCTGAAAAGCACAATCTGTGTTTCCGCCGTGAGAGGTTGGTCAATGTCGGTGACCTTGACGTTTACTTTGATGCCCCGGGTTCTTTCCAGTTCCTCCCCTATCCATTCGATGGCGGCGATAAGGCCGAGGTCGTCGATGATGCGTGGTCGCAGTCCCTGGGCGCAGCGGCGTGTCGCCTCCAGCGCTTCGACCGCCTGGCTGCGGAGAGTCTCTAAATTCTCCTTGAACGTCGTTAGCTTCATTCGAGGGCTGGAGGCCAGTTTATCCAGCTTTTGAATCAGGATGAGGATATAGGGAGAAACATCGTCGTGCAGGTCCCGGGCGATGCGTTTCCTCTCCTCTTCCTGTACCCTGGTTATCTGCTGGATATAGGTGCGTACGTTCTCCTGTAATTGCTTTTCCTGGGTTACGTCCCTGGCAACATGCTCGAAGCCGCTTATCCTGCCGCCGGCTATTATCACATTGGTGGACATTTTCACCGTTTTTGTAGAGCCGTCCTTCACGAAGAACTGCTGCTCGTAGGGCTGCTCAAATTCCTCCTCCTTGATAAGCTTCTCCCTCACTTCTTTGGCCAGGGTCAACGATTTGCTGCTAAGAAATTTGGCAAGCTGTACGCCTTTCAGTTCTTCTCTCTTGAACCCCGTCAGCTTTTCGAAAGCCTTGTTGCCGTCCACGAAAAGGCCGTTAACGTCCTGCACCCAGATGGTATCGCTGGCATTCTCAAACAGGTAGCGGTATTTCTGTTCGGAGATGCTTATTTCCTGTTCGGATTCTTCCAGTCGGTTCAGCAGTTGCTGGTATGCCTCACTCTCCTTTCGCTTGGCCTCGAACCACAGGTTTACCAGAATCCCAAGGATTACGACGGCCCCGCTCTCCAGAATGGCTTCGGCCCTGTATTCCGATATCAGGAAGACCCGCGGGAGTATCACGGCGAGCGATATGACCAGGCTGACTATTCCCGCCCTGAAACCCAGGAACATGCCAGCGTAAGTGATGGGTATCAGGAATAGTGTCCGTTCTACGGCATGGCGCGTGAGGCCGAGGAACGAAAGCAGAGACGGCGAATCTATCCTTAGTATCTGCTGCGGGTACTGGAAGATGATGCCGACGATAAACATCGCCAGTAACACCCACAGGTAAGGACTGGTTAACGTGATAGATGCTGGCTTTACTGCACGGAAGTTAATGGTCGCTACTCCACTCTTGAACGTTTACCTGATGAAGCCGCTATGATTACTGTATATCGTTAAGGTCGATATAACCCTGTTTTAAACCTTTGATGATGGCATCGGTACGGCTGCTGCAGCCGAGTTTGTTGAAGATATTGGTCATGTGTGCTTTAACAGTGCGCAAGCTGATGAAGAGCTTTTCAGACATTTCTTTGTTGCTAAGTCCCCGGGATGCCCACTTTAATATTTCCAGTTCCCTGGGCGTCATCTGTCCGGTGGCCTCCCGGTCTTCAGGGCCCTTGGATAGACTGGAGAGTCGCTGCACGAGCTTGCGGGTAACCTCGGGGTCCAGAACGGACTCGCCCGTGCGTACCGCGCGTATGGCTTTGACCACGTCCTTGCCGGGTGAATTTTTCAGGAGGTAACCGCAGGCGCCGGCTTCCAGCAGTCCGATGATGTAGCGGATATCGCTGTAGGCCGTCAGTATCAGTAACGCCGTCGAAGGGCTGACCTGCTTGATTTGTTTGGTCGCCTCGACGCCGTTGAGTTTCGGCATGACGATATCCATGATGATGATGTCCGGTTTAAGTTCTTCGGCCAGGCTGACGGCTTCCTCGCCGTCCGCTGCTTCTCCTACCAGCTCGAAGTCCTTTTCCTGTTCGAGGAGATTACGCATGCCCTCCCTTAGCATGGCATGGTCGTCGGCTATTAAAATCCTCGTCTTCATTAAACTCCAGTTATCAAGTGTCTACATGTATTCCAACACTCCTATTCTAGAACGTTTGGCGAAAAATCTCAATCATTGGTTATAGGTACAGAGTTCTAGTACCGTGGGACAGCCTGAAATACGACTTCCTGACGGGCAAGATAAGTCGTGCGGGCGGTTTATGAATCAAGCATAACTGATACCATATTTATGATAGTGGTATAGAAGGGCTGGAGAAGGAACATTGCGCAGGACAAGCCGCAACCAAGGTCTCAACAACGAAGAAAGACGTGAAAAAAGAAAGGCAATACTGGATGCCCTGGTGAAAGCCACCGAGGATGAAATACCCTCGGTCGGTAGTACCGATGAAGAGGGCAACGAGGCCAATGGCTACTATACGCTGACTTCGGAAGAGATGGACGCGCTGATAAATGGCAATATGGAAAAGATAGAAAGCTGGGTGAGCAGTCTGGACAAACATCATGCCGCCTGGCTTTTACGCTGGCTCATCAAGGAAAACTGGTGAGGCGGCGGCAACAACGAGTATACCCCGGTTAACCGGGAGTATGGTAGATAAAAGAGAACAGGAAAGGAGAAGTTATTATGGCAGAGGTGAAAAAAATACTGATAGCCGATGATGAAAACATCGTACGGGAATCGCTGACGGACTGGCTTACGGACAAGGGTTACCAGGTCGTCACCGCCGAGAACGGCGAACAGACCCTGAATATGCTCATGGGGGGTGACAACTACGGGGTCGTCGTTCTGGACGTGCGCATGCCGGGGAGAGACGGCATCAGTATTCTGGAGGAGGCCAAACAGAAGCACCCCGACCTTCAATATATTATCATCAGCGGCTACCCCTCGGTAGATATCATGACCAGGGGGATAAGGCTGGGTGCCGTGGGGTTCCTGGTGAAGCCTTTCAACCCGGAAGAGCTGGAGAAGCTCATCAGGCACGCCTTAAACGGGGCGGATGAAGCCTTGGATGTGGTCGGCGGGGATGCCGGACAGGCCGGGGAAGAGATTTTAGGCCAGATATCCGGCAAGGAAATCGCCTCTATGATGGCGGAAAACCGGAAGTTCACCCCCTCGAAGGAGTTCTCCGAAGCCGCCGCTTTAAAAAGCCTTGATGAATATAAGGCCCTCTATAACTGGTCTATTAAAGACCCGGAGGGCTTCTGGGGGCAGGTCGCCAGCCAGCTGGACTGGTATAAGAAATGGGACAAGTTCCTGGAGTATAACTTCAAGGATAAACCCGAGGTGCGCTACTTTATCGGCGGTAAGATAAACGTCAGCTATAACTGTCTCGACCGTCACCTCGATAGCTGGCGTAAGAATAAAGCCGCCATTATCTGGCAGGGCGAACCGGATGAAGACGTCGAGGTGTATACCTACCAGCAGCTACACCACGAAGTATGCAAGTTCGCCAACGTGCTAAAAAAGCTGGGCGTTAAAAAGGGAGATACCGTTTCGATTTACCTGCCCATGATTCCCGAACTGGCTATAGCCATGCTGGCCTGTGTCCGCATCGGGGCGGTGCACAGCGTAATCTTCGGCGGTTTCAGCGCCGAGGCCCTGCGGGACCGCATCCTCGACTGTCGTTCGAAGATACTCATCACCGCCGATGGCTATTACCGCAGCGGCCGCCATATCGTCAGTAAAAACAATGCTGACCAGGCTCTAAAAGAGTGCCCGGAAGTTACGGATGTAGTCGTCGTGAAAAGACTGGGTATCGAGGTACCCATGCAGGAAGGCCGGGACCAGTGGTGGCAGGACTTGATGAACGCCGATGACATCAGCGCCGAGTGCGAGCCGGAGCAGATGGACGCGGATTCGCCGCTCTTTATCCTTTACACCAGCGGCAGCACCGGCAAACCCAAGGGAGTCGTCCATACGCAGGCGGGTTATCTCCTGCACTGCTACCAGAGCATGAAGTGGATATTTGATATCAAAGAAGAGGATACCTACTGGTGCACCGCCGACGTGGGCTGGGTCACCGGACACAGCTACATAGTGTACGGCCCCCTGGCTATCGGCGCCGCCAGCCTGATGTTTGAAAGCGTGCCGACTTTCCCCCACGCCGACAGGTTCTGGCAGATTGTGGAGAAGTTCGGCGTGAACGTATTCTATACCGCCCCCACCGTTATCAGGGCTCTCATGAGGGACGGTGAGGAATGGCCGGACAAACACGACCTCTCCAGCTTGCGGCTCCTCGGCAGTGTCGGCGAGCCCATCAATCCGGAGGCGTGGATGTGGTATCACCGGGTTATCGGCAAGGAGAAATGCCCCATTGTGGATACCTGGTGGCAGACGGAGACCGGCGGTATATTGATTACGCCCCTCCCCGGCGCCATTCCCACCAAGCCCGGTTCGGCCACGCTACCGTTCCCCGGCGTCGAGCCGGTGGTATTGAGGGAAAACGGGACTGAGGCCGGCGTCAACGAGGGCGGCTGGCTCTGCATCAAGAAACCCTGGCCGGGTATGATGCGCACGCTTTACCGCGACGCAGAAAGATTCAAGGACACCTATTTCAGCAAGTTCCCGGGTTACTACTGCACCGGTGATGGTGCCCGGCGCGACCAGGATGGCTATTACTGGCTCATGGGACGTATCGATGATGTAATCAACGTTTCCGGTCACCGCATCGGCACCGCCGAGGTGGAAAGCAGCCTGGTTTCCCATCCCAAGGTGGCAGAAGCCGCCGTCGTCGGTATGCCTCACCAGTTGAAAGGGCAGGGCATATACGCTTACGTTACCTTGAAGGCCAGCGAGGCCGCTAGCCCGGAACTGGAGAAGGAGTTAAGGACTCATGTCCGCCAGCAAATCGGCCCTATAGCCACTCCGGACGTGGTCCAGTTTGCCGATGGCTTGCCCAAGACCCGCAGCGGTAAAATCATGCGCCGCATTCTGGTTAAAATAGCCGCCGGCAATACCGAAGACCTGGGTGACACTTCCACTCTTGCCGACCCGTCGGTAGTGGATACACTGCTGGCCGGCAGAAAACAGTAGCATAAAAATGGTGGTCGGAGGGAGCTATTTCTCTCCGACCACGTATATTCTTGACTAATAGGGAGGAATTTAGTGGCAAAGGTAATAGCTAAAGAAGAAACGCAATGGGCTAACCCTGGAGCTCTGGGCCTGGCCGGGTTTGGCCTTAATACCATCCTGTTGCAGGTTCATAACGTCGGCTGGATAGACAGCACCTTACCCCTCATCTTTGGTTTCTTCTGGGGGGGAGTGGCCCAGATAATCGCCGGTATTATTGATGCCCGGCGCGGCGATACCTTCGGCCTTACGGCTTTTGTATCTTACGGCGTTTTCTGGCTGGGATTGAGTTTCAGTTTTCTCCTGCAATGGATAGGGCTGATAGAAATGGATAATCAAGGTATCGCCTGGCTATTCATCATGTGGGGAGTATTTACCGGATATATGACAATCGCCACGTTTAAAATGACCTATATGCATATCGCGGTGTTCGCCTCGTTGACGGTACTTTTCTTCCTGCTGGCGGCCACATTCTTCGGTGCCATACCCGCTATAGTACCCGGCATCGAGGGGCTTTTCTGCGGTGCGGCGGCGGTTTACGGCTCCGCGGCGGTAATCGTCAATACCAAATACGGACGCGAGGTGTTCCCGCTGGGGTCAGTTTCCAAGTAGGAGAAGGCAGACCTTGAAGTCCCGTTTGGGACTGGGGAAATATTCTTAAATATCCGCAGGCTAAACCCTGATGCAGGCTACCTCGTGGCCGTCGCCGATATCCCTTAGCGGCGGCACGGCCTGGGAGCATTCCGGAATAGACATGAAGCATCTGGGATGGAAAGCACAGCCGGGCGGCGGATTCAACGGACTGGGCACCTCTCCCTTCAGGATAATGCGCTCGCGTGTTTCTTCGACGAAGGGGTCGGCTATAGGCACCGCGGAGAGAAGCGCCCTGGTATAGGGATGCAGGGGATTATCGTAGAGTTCCCTCGCCTTACAGATTTCCACGATGCGACCCAGGTACATTACGGCCACCCGGTCGGAGATATGTCTTACCACGGAGAGGTCATGGGCTATAAATAGATAGCTCAACTCTTTAACGCTGTCCTGAAGCTCTTCCAGAAGGTTGATAATCTGTGCCTGAATTGAAACGTCCAGGGCGGAGATAGGTTCGTCGCAGACGATGAGGTCGGGGTCGCACGCCAGGGCGCGCGCTACGCCGATACGCTGCCGCTGGCCGCCGGAAAACTCGTGGGGAAAGCGGTCGGTCATGGAAGGGTCCAGGCCGACGATGCGGAAAAGCTCTTCGACGCGTTCACGGTACTCGCTCTTAGTCATTACCATCTGGTGAATTTTAAGCGGTTCGCCAACGATGCTGCCGGCGTTCTGGCGAGGGTCGAGAGAAGAGTAGGGGTCCTGGAAGATTAAAGCCATGTTGTTGCGGACTTCCCGCAGTTTCTTTTCGGAGAACGCGGCTATATCTTCGCCTTCGAAGAGTATGTTGCCCTCGGTCGGTTTATACAGCCCGAGGATACAGCGGCCGATAGTGGTCTTGCCGCAGCCGCTTTCTCCCACCAGCCCCATTGTTTCGTCCCGTTTCAGTTTGAAGGAAACACCATCGACTGCCTTAACATCGGCGACCTTTCTACGAAGGAGACCGCGTGTAACCGGGAAATACATTTTCAGGTCCTTGATGTTCAGTATATCATCACTGCGTTTCTGGTTCACTTGTTTTTCTCCTTCGTATCAGCATAACATCTGATAAAATGGTTGCCGTTTACAGGAGTTAGTGGCGGCCATGGCTCCTTGGCGCACTTATCCAGCCTGTATGAGCACCTGGGTAGGAAGGCGCAGGTAGGGGGCATGTTAATCAGGTTGGGGGGCAGCCCCTCGATTGGTACCAGTTTGGTTCCTTCTTCCTCATCGAGCCTGGGGATGCATTTGAGAAGGCCTATGGTATAGGGGTGCCTCGGGTTAGCGAAGATATCTTTGGTGGTACCGGATTCGACGATACGCCCGGCGTACATGATATAAATCCTCTGGGCATAACGGGCAACCACGCCTAGGTTGTGAGTTACGATGACCAGCGAGGTACGGAAACGCTGGACCATGTCCTTCATAAGCTCAAGGAGCTGGGCTTGTGTGGTCACGTCGAGGGCGGTGGTCGGCTCGTCGGCGATGAGTATTTTAGGATTGCATGAAAGCCCCATGGCAATCATGACGCGCTGGCGCATACCGCCGGAAAAATGATGAGGGTAGTCCTCAATGCGGTTTTCCGCACCGGGAATACCAACCATGCTCATCAGTTCTATGGCTCTCTTCCGGGCAGCGTCGCTGTCCATTTTAATGTGGAGTTGCAGCATTTCGGTCAATTGTTGGCCGATTGTCAGGACCGGATTGAGGGATGTCATGGGTTCCTGGAAAATCATGGCGATTTTCGCACCGCGCACGGAGCGCATTTTAGGACCGTTAGCCTCGTCCTTGAGGATATCCCTTCCTTCAAAGATGACCTCTCCGCTGGCTATTTCTCCCGGTGCGCTGATGAGCTGCATGATAGACAGCTGGCTGACGGATTTACCGCAGCCGCTCTCACCAACAAGGCCGACGATTTCCTGCTCGTCCACATAATAGGAGATACCGTCGACGGCTTTGACCAGACCGCTTTCGGTCTTGAATTGGGTTACCAGAT
>CAYPYL010000007.1:0-1718 GCA_964414605.1 uncultured Dehalococcoidaceae bacterium | reverse complement strand
CGGGTCTAGACTATTATAGTATACCTCTTAACCTCGGGTCTAGTGCGTCCCGCAAGCCATCGCCAACCATGTTAAAGGCAAAGACGACCAGCATAATGGCGATGCCGGGCGCGAAGGAGAGTACCGGATTCATTGTCAGATACCGGTAGCCGTCGTTGACCATGGCGCCCCAGGCTGCTCCCGGCGGTTTGATGCCGATTCCCAGGAAGCTAAGAGCAGCTTCAGCCATAATAAGCCCTCCCAGCTGCAGCGTAATAAGTACTATCATAGGAGGCAGGGCATTTGGAAGAATATGGAGCAGCATGATACGCAGATTACCGGCACCCATTGACAGTTCCGCCAGAACATAGTCATTTTCCCTGATGCTAAGCGTCAGTCCGTTCATCACCCTGGCGTACCCCGGCACCGTGGCGATGCTAAGGGCGATAATGACATTCTGGATGCCGCCTCCAAGCACCGCCGCCAGGAGCATGGCCAATATCAGCATCGGGAAGCCCATCAGCGCATCCATTATCCTCATGATAATCATACTGGGAATACCGCCGAAGTACCCGGCAATCAAACCCAGGGTAAAGCCGATTACGGCGGCTATTCCTACCGTTACGAAACCCACCATCAGGGCTGTCCTTGTGCCGAAAATCAGGCGGCTCAAGGTATCTCTGCCCTGGATATCCGTACCCAGCCAGTAGGTACTGTTTGGTGTCTGGAGGGAATCCGCCATTTTTCCACGGAACGGGTCGTGGGGAGCCAGAAAATTGGCGAAGATGGCGACAGTTATCAGGACAAGCAAAACAGCCATGCCGAAAATGACTATCTTGCGCTGCAGGAACACCCTCCAGAAACGCCGCCACTCGCTAACGCGGGGAGGCGCTTCCTGGAATTGTTCGGCTATAGTATTTTTCCCCGTCATGTCAACAAGGTCTCCTAGCCGTAGCGGATTCTCGGGTCGAGCCAGCCGTAGGAAATATCGACGAGTAAATTGGTTATAATAATTATCGTGGCAATTACCAGCGTTCCCGACTGTATCACCACGTAGTCCTGGGCGAAGATGCTGGTCACCAGCAGCCTGCCGATGCCGTTAATGGCAAAGATGGTCTCAATGAGCACCGAGCCGGCAAAAACCATGCCGAGGCCTATCCCCAGCAGAGTAATAACCGGGATAAGCCCGTTCTTCAGGGCGTGCCTCATAATAACGGTACGCTCTGTCAAACCCTTGGACCAGGCGGTGCGGATATAGTCCTGTCGGGTGACCTCGAGCATGCTTGACCGTGCCAGACGTGCCGTGGTCGCCATCATCGTAATGGCCATGCAAAAAACCGGCATGATTACCTGCTGTGTGTTCAGCCAGAAATCCTTAAATGGTGAAGTGTAGCCGTAGATGGGCAGCAAGTTGAGTTTGAGACCAAAGAGATATATCATCAGTATCCCCAACCAGAAAACCGGGATACATATGCCGATATTGGCCAGAGAGGTAGAGACCGAATCTATCCAGGTGCCGCGCCTGATAGCTGCGGCTATGCCCATCAAGACGCCGATGACGATGTTGATAACAAAAGCTAACAGGCCCAGATGAAGGGTTACGGGGAAGCGTTCCCCCATGAGTACGCCGACATCCTCGTGATAATATATTGAAGTCCCTAAATCGCCGTGCAGGATGCCCCACATCCAGTTGCCGTACTGCACCATGATGGGGTCGTTCAACCCGTACTCTTCCCGGA
>CAYPYL010000006.1:0-14897 GCA_964414605.1 uncultured Dehalococcoidaceae bacterium | reverse complement strand
TCGACCCCATTACCCGGCTCGAAGGACACGGCAAGATAGAGATTTTCCTCAATGATAAGGGGGATGTTGAAAATGCCTATTTGCAGATACCTGAGCTTCGCGGTTTTGAAAAGTTCTGCGAGGGAAGACCGGTTGAGGAGATGCCCCGGATAACCCCGCGCATCTGCGGGGTCTGCCCCGGTGCTCATCACATGGCATCGACCAAGGCCGCTGATGCCGTCTACCACGTAGACCCACCGCCGGCCGCTAAAAAGCTGCGGGAACTTTTTTACTGCGCTCACATGATACATTCCCACATCGCGCACTTCTATGCCCTGGCCGCCCCCGACTTTGTGCTGGGACCGATGAGCGACCCGGCTGAAAGGAATATCCTGGGCCTTGTGGCCAAGGTCGGCCTGGAAGTCGGCGGCGAGGTTATCAAACACCGAGCTTACGCCCAGGATATCCAGGCGGTTATCGGGGGCAAGGCGACCCATCCCGTCTGCGGCCTGCCGGGAGGGATGAGCAAGCCCATCACCGAGGAGGAACGAAAAGACTTCGAGGAAAAGGCAAAATCAGAGGTGGAGTTCGGCAAATTCGGGCTTAAGCTGTTCGATGACCTCGTACTGGCCAACAAGGAGTACGTGGAACTGATAACCGGCGATATCTACACGATGAACAGCTACTACATGGGCATGGTCGATGATAATAACAGGGTGAACTTCTACGAAGGCAGCCTCCGCGTGGTCGACCCGGAAGGCAAGGAGGTCGCCAAATTTAAGGCGGCCGATTACCTGGAGTATATCGCCGAGCATACCGAGCCCTGGTCTTATTTAAAGTTCCCCTTTTTGAAGAAGGTCGGCTGGAAGGGGATGACCGACGGCAGTGACAGCGGGGTTTTTCGGGTGAACTCGCTGGCCAGGCTTAACGTGGCGGACGGCATGGCAACGCCCCTGGCCCAGGCAGAGTACGAGAGGATGTTCGAGACGTTGGGCGGCAAGCCGGTGCACGCCACACTGGCGTTCCACTGGGCGAGGCTGATTGAGATACTATACGCCGCCGAGCGACTCCTGGAGCTCTGCCGGGACGATGAAATTACCAGTCCCGAGGTGAGAAATATACCCACCGCCACCCCGGACGAGGGAGTTGGCTTGATAGAAGCCCCCCGCGGCGTCCTCATCCACCACTACCAGACGGATGACAGGGGTATTATCGAAAAAGTAAACCTGATTGTAGCCACCGTCATGAACAACCCGGCGATGAACATATCGGTCAGGGAGGCCGCCCGTGGCTTGATTAAGAAAGGTCAGGTGGCATCGGAGGGACTGCTGAACATGGTGGAGATGGCATTCCGCGCCTACGACCCCTGCATGGCCTGCGCCACCCACGCCCTGCCGGGGCAGATGCCGCTGGAGGTGGTCATTTACAATCACAAGCGAGAGGTGGTGGAACGGTTCAGCAGGTTGTAAATTTATGAAAAAAGGTAACAATAAGACGCTCATTCTGGGACTTGGCAATCCGATTTTAAGCGACGACGGAGTCGGCTGTCACGTGGCGGCGGCTTTAAAAAAGAGACTCCGGGAGTCAGCAGCGGATATAATGGAAACCAGTATCGCCGGACTGGATTTCCTGGACCTGATGACCGGCTATGACAGGGTCATTATCATCGATGCCATCCGGACCGTTGCAGGCACGCCGGGCCAGATATACCGGCTCGACCTGGAGACTTTCAAAGCTACCCGGCACGCCGCCTCTCCCCACGACGTAAATCTGGCTACCGCGCTCGAACTCGGCTACAGGCTCGGCCTGGACCTTCCGTCGCATGTCGATATCTTCGCCGTCGAGGTGGAGGACACCAGCCGTTATAGCGAGGAATGCACGCCAGCGGTGACCGCGGCTATACCCCGCTGCGCCGAAATGGTCGTTCAGGAGCTGCATCACGCAGCGCTGAAAACATAGAAACCATGATAATGAAATCATGAATAAGGTTACTTTCAGACCCTTCGTCCTTCCCCTGCTTTTAGTGCTCTGTACCCTGTTCTATTATTTCGGGGAACTGATAGACTGGGCGACGTGGGATACATTACGCAGTAATTTCTTCTATGGCGTGCATGACATTCACCGGCTGCTGTTCCTGGCCCCTATAATCTATGCCGGCTATACCGCCAGGGTCAGGGGGGCAGTTATCATCACGCTGGTAAGCTTCATCATCTTCTTACCGCGAGCTTTCTTCATATCCCCCTATCCCGACCCGCTGCTCCGGATGGTGCTCTTCGTCGTATTCGCCGGCATAATCGGCACCCTCGTCGGAATCATACGAAACCAGGCGATACGGTCGCAGCAGCTGGAAGCCACGTTAATCATCGAGAGGGATAAGCTGCTGAAAATACTGGATGGCATGGCCGACGGAGTCGCCATCACCGGCCCGGACTACAAGATAAGGTTGATGAACACAAAAATGGTGGAGTTTTTCGGCGAGGGCACCGGCCTCACCTGCTATAAACACCTGCGGAATCTCGACGCCCCCTGTCAACAGGAATGCCGGATACCGGACGTCATCAATAACGAGGAAATCGGGGTGTGGGAATGCCGTTTCCCGGACGGCAGGACTTTCGAAGTGGTGGCGGCGCCCTACGTCGATACCGACGGGACGGTATGCCAGATTTCCATCTTCAGGGACATCACACAGCGCCAGACAGCCTAGTCGCCGATGGCCCCGTAATATCGATAAGCCCCTAAAGGACTGCTACGCCGGCCGCAGCTATTTGACAGGCGAAAGCAGTACAGGGTATTGTGAAGGCGAATTCCAAATTTATTTCTATCTTTCAGTCGTAATAATAGCTGGTAAAGGGGATTCATGAGTAAAAAAAGGGTATTTACCGATGAAGAACTCAAGGAAATGGGGGCGCGGACGCTGGACCTGGTCATGGAGGCCATCGACGCCGGGGACAAGGAAAAGGCAAAGGAGCTGGCTGCCAGGATGTACCGGGAATTCAATTATCTCCACGATGGCTATATGTTCTGGGTTTCCGGCCTGCTGACCCACATCTATAAAAATTACGGGCTCGACGCCGTGGAAGCGGCTGAAAGGGAAGCGCACACCATCGAAGCCAGGGTCGTTTTCAAGCCCCCCGAGAAGACCGACTTTCGTTTCCGGGTGGAACACATGGTAGGGAACCTCCGGGGACACCTGCAGCCTATCGACATCGTGGAAGACGACGAGAAAGTCAGCATCACCATGAAGCCTTGCGGCTCCGGCGAGAGGATAATACAAAAAGGCGGTTACGAACCGGAAGCCGGCCTGGCCACGGTGAAGGAGCCCCACCGCATCACCTGGGGCATGAAAGACTTCCCCATCTACTGCGTGCACTGCCCGGTGATGGAAATGCTGGATATCGAAAATACCGGCAATTTCGGTTCCGTCCACTTCGTAAAACAGCCGATATACAACGAGTCCTGCCGGTTCGTCTTTTACAAAGACCCCGCGGATATACCGGAGGAGTTATATACCCGGATAGATAAGAAGAAACCATCCGCTTAAGATTGATAGTCAGGAGAAACGAGATGAAAGTAGCCAAAATACGCAGTACCGCCCTTTCAATACCTCTGGAAAGGCCGATGTTTGTCGGCAACAAGTCCCACCTGTTCGCCAGGTTCAACCCGATAGTGGTGCAGATAACGACCGATGACGGTATAGAGGGATTCGGAGTAGCGTTCGCCGAGGAAGACAAGCGGGTCAAATCCCTTAAGGTAGCCATCGACGAACTGGGCGAAGTCATAATTGGGCAGGACGTGTTCCGGTGGGCGGAGTCCTGGGAAAAGCTCTTTGAGGCAACCGGTCACATGGGACACCGGGGCTACGGCATATACGCCCTCTCCGCGATTGACAGCGCGCTCTGGGTTATACAGGCAAAGGCCCTGGGCATGCCTCTGGCGCGCCTCCTCGGGGGCTACCGGGAAAGCGTCCCTGCCTACGCCAGCCACCTGCTGTTCCGTAACTGGACCCTGGACGAGCTGCAGAAAGACGCGGCATCCCTCGTAGCACAGGGCTTCCGGTGCATGAAGATGAACATGGGAGATAAACCGCCAAGCGCCGAAATAGAAAGAATAAAGGTCGTACGGGAGGCGGTCGGCGAGGATATCGACATCATGATTGACGCCAACTGGTCGTGGACGCTACCGCAGGCAGTCAGGATAGGCCGTGCCCTGGAGCCGTACAACGTCAAGTGGCTGGAAGACCCCCTGGCCAGCGATGACGGCGACGACCTGCGCCGGCTAGCCGAGGCTTTGAGCATTCCCATCGCCGCGGGGGAGACATACTGCACGAAGTTTGAGTTCCGCCAACTGCTGGAAAAACGGGCCGCGGACGTACTGATTGTCGATTTACAGCGGGTGGGCGGGGTGACCGAATGGGTGAAAGTGGCTGCCATCGCCCAGGCGTGGAAGGTTCCCGTGGCCAGCCACCTGTTCGATGAGTTCTCCCCGCACCTGGTCGCGGCAGTTCCCAACGGATATATGGTCGAATATATGCCGTGGTGGGACTTAATCTACCGGGAGCCTCCTCAAGTTAAAGACGGCTACATAAATATCCCTGAAAAACCCGGCCTGGGATATGAACCGGACCCGGCCGCCCTTAAGAAATACGAGATGAAGTAGTCCCGGCGACATAATGTCAAGACCCCGAAAGTAACCGGCCCGGCATGAAATGGCTTACTAAAGCACCCTTGCTTGTAAATTTTTTCGGCAGCTATTAATATTTGGGTATATATGGATAGACGTCTCGCTGTCCTGACGGCCTGTTTCTTAACGATATTCACGTCGTACGCCGTGAGGTACGGCTACGGCATACTCCTGCCCGAGATGCTACCTTCCCTGGACATCACCAAGACCGAGGCGGGGGTCATTTACGCCTCCTTCTTCATAGCCTACACGATATTATCGCCCATACTCGGCCTGCTCGGTGACCGATATAACGTGCGCCTGCTCCTTACGGTGTTTGTGGGCGTACTCGGGGCCGGGACATTCCTCATGGCCTTTTCCTCTACGATTGTCCAGGCCAGCCTGTTCTTCATACTGGCCGGTATAGGCTCGGCCGTCTGCTGGGCCCCCACCATGGCGCTGGCACAGCGCTGGACCAGCGATAAACACCGGGGCAAGGTGCTGGCGTTCATAGACGTCGGCAGCGCCCTCGGCATCATCGGCACCAGCACGGTCGTGCCGATGATAGTCATCGCCAACGACTGGAGAGCGGGATGGATGAGCCTGGGAGTGCTGGGATTCGCCGTGGCCGTGTTAAACTTCCTGGCGGTCAGAAACCACCCCGGGGAGCAGCCCGCGCTCCGGCAGGTAAAGCTCAAGCAGCACCCCGGCGAGCCAATCGGCACGATATATATGAGGCTTTTACGCGACGGTAAATTCTGGCTGATAGGCCTGGCTTACCTGCTGACGGGTTTCTCCATAATAATCCCGTTTACGTTCTTGAGTACCTACGCGGTCCAGGAACTGGCCTTTTCATATGAAACGGCTACCAAGCTGATAACGGTGATAGGCATAGGAGCCATCATCGGGAAAACCACCCTGGGCCCCCTTTCCGATAAAATAGGCAGAATCAAGGTCATGATGCTCTGCGCCGTGCTGATAGCCGGCGGGAGTCTGGGAATGGCGTACGGACAGCGTATATGGCTGATTGTGTTTACGGCCGTGTTCTCCCTGGGCTACGGCACCGCCTGGTCCATGTACGCGGCCGCGGCTTCCGACTATTTTTCCAAGGAGTCTTCCGGGAGCATCGTCGGCCTGTGGACGGTTTACCTGGGAATCGGCTCGGTAATTTCTCCCATCATAGCCGGCTGGATAGCCGATGCCACCGGCACGCTTAGCTGGTCGTTTATCCTGGCTGCGGTGGGCGGCGTAATATCGTTTTTACTTCTCGCGCCGATGTGGCGGTCGGCGCCGAGGGAACCGACGCAGAGCCGATAACCCGGGTCAGCTTGACAATTGATAATAAAAGTGTTCTAATTGGTGCGCCAACACCATTGTCTTTCTAAACGCGAATAAGTCATCTTAAAGAGGTTTATAATAACACCTTTACACGTCTTCAATAATGCCCCGGTCATGTAATAATGTGATTCAGGAGGTGATGCAATATAGATAATACTGAAGAGATAATCATGTTTTTTACAAACTGAAGGAGGTAAATCAGTGAAAAAGTTTTTATTTGTATTCTTCGCCATTGCCTTATTAGCGTTCCCTCTATGTGGCGGCTGTTCATCGCAACCGACCGAAGTTATAGAACTCACTTACAGCAACTTCTTCCCACCCTCGCATCTGCACTCCGTACTGGTCGACCAGTTTTGCCAGGAGATAGAAACGCAGACCGACGGATGGGTCAAGATTACGCATTATCCCGGAGGCTCCCTGACGCCGGCTCCCAAAGTTTATGACGGTGTTGTCGAAGGTATATCCGATATTGGCATGTCCGTCCTGGCTTATACGATGGGCCGCTTCCCCGCCACCGAGCTGGTGGACCTGCCTCACGGTTATCCGAGCGGCTGGGTGGCCACCCAGATTGCCAACGATTACTACGAGAAATTCAAGCCCGCAGAATTCAATGACGTGCATGTTCTTTATTTCCACGCGCACGGACCGGGCACCATACTCACGACTGATAAGCCGGTACGCAAGCTGGAGGACATGAACGGGCTGGTGTTGAGGTCAACCGGTGTGGGCGCCAAGATTGCCGAAGCCCTCGGCGCCACCGGGTATGCCGCGTCACAGGGAGAAGCCTATGAACTCATGTCCAAGGGCGTGATAGACGGCAGCGTTACTCCTCCCGAGGTACTCAAGGGCTGGAAACAGGCCGAGGTAATAAAATATGTTACCGCCTGTTACGACGTTGGCTACACGGCCGATATGTTCGTGGTGATGAATAAAGATAAATGGGAAAGCCTGCCAGGCAAGTACCAGAAGGTTTTCAACGAGGTCAGCGAGGAATGGATAGATAAGCACGGCAAGGTCTGGAGCTACTACGATAAAGTGGCCATCGATTACTTCCTGACCTTTGAGGGCAGAGAGGTAATCAACCTTTCGGCGGATGAGATGGCAAGGTGGGTGACTGCCGCCAAGGTGGTAATGGATACGTACATATCGGAAAAGGGTGCCGCGGGTCTGCCCGTGGACGATTACGAGAAGTACCTGACGGAACGAGTCGATCACTGGGGCGACAAGGCACCGTCCGCAGATGAGTGCGTATCGTGGGTACAGGCCGAGGTAGAGCCGTACGCGCCGAAATAGTACAGACCCTATAGTTGTTTTTCTGAATTTACGAGGGGGTGCCTTTTGCAGGCAGGTCCGGCACGCAGGCAGGTCCGGCACGCAGGCACCCCCGATGAATAGGCTTATTTCATGCGAGACGTAATTGAACGCCTGGAGAGATTTGCGGAATCTTTTAGCAAATGGCTGAACTGGGTAGCAGGCGCCGGTTTAGTTGCCATGCTCGGGCTTGTTGTAGCCGACGTTATCGGAATTAAAGTCTTTAGTAATCCTATTCCCGGCGCCATCGAGATAGTGGCATTTTTAGGTGTGGTGGTAACGGCGTTTGCCATCGCCTACACTTATATCCTGCGCGGTCACATCAAGGTGGAGTTTCTCATAATGCGCCTCCCCGAGCGCGCGCAGGCTATCATTGCTTCCTTTGTCCTTCTCCTCGGGGCGCTGCTGTTCGCGCTGCTGGCATGGCGCAGCTTTGAATTCGGGCGGGTACTGCAGAGTACCGGCGAAGTCTCCATGACCCAGGGGATACCTTTCTACCCGTTCGTTCACGCCATAGCTTTTTGCTGCATCCCGGTCTGCCTGATACTGCTGGTGGAAATGATTAAATCAGTGTTGAAGGCGGTGAGGAATTGAGCTCGGTTGCCATCGGCATCATCGGGGTTTTCGTTCTGCTGATTGTCTTTGTCCTCGGAATGCCTGTCGGATTCTCCATGGCCCTGGTCGGCCTCGCCGGTTTCAGCTTACTGGTCTCGCCGCAGGCGGGACTTAGCATTCTTGCCCGGGACATCTTCACCACGCTGTCTTCTTATTCTCTGACCGTTATTCCCATGTTCATATTCATGGGCGCCATCGCTTACTCCTCCGGGATGAGCCGGAGGCTCTACGATGCGGGTTACGTGATATTCGGGCAGCGGCGCGGCGGCCTGGCCATAGCCACTATCGCCGCCTGCGCCGGCTTTGCCGCCATGTGCGGATCGACCAACGCCACCGCCGCGGCCATGGGCAGGGTGGCCCTGCCGGAAATGAAAAGGTATAAATATGACGATTCTCTGGCAACCGGCTGCGTGGCCGCCGCAGGGAGCCTGGGGATATTGATACCCCCCAGCACCATATTCATCGTTTACGGGATACTGACGGAAGAATCCATAGGCAAGCTGTTTATTGCCGGCGTATTACCCGGGATACTCCTGGCCATCCTTTTTGCTGCCGTTGTATTCTTCCTTTGCCTGCGCAATCCGAAACTCGCCCCGGCCGGGGCAGCAACAAGCTGGAAAGAAAAGCTAGCCGGGCTTACCGGAACGATTGAAATGCTGATCCTGTTCGTTCTGGTAATCGGCGGTCTTTTCATGGGCTTGTTCAGTCCCACGCAAGCCGGGGCTGTGGGCGCCGCCGGCGCCCTGATTATAGGCCTCGCCCGGAGGCAATTGACCTGGCAGGGGTTCCTATTCGCCGTCAAGGATACCCTGCGGATAACATGCATGGTTATGGTCATCGTTGCCGGAGCAACGGTCTTCGGGCATTTCATCGCCATCGCCAAGATTCCCCTCGTCCTGTCCGACTGGGTAGGCGGACTGCCCCTCCCCCCCATGGCTATCATGGGACTCATCGTCTTCATGTACCTGATAGGGGGCTGTTTTATGGACGCCCTGGCGCTGATTACCCTCACCATCCCCATCATCTTCCCCCTCGTTATATCACTGAATTTCGACCCGATATGGTTCGGGGTAATAATAGTGCTGGTTACCGAGATGGGGGTAATTACGCCGCCGGTGGGGGTTAACGTGTATGTCATCAAGGGAATCGCCGAGAACGTCCCCCTGGAGACTATCTTTAAGGGCATTTTCCCCTTCCTTATCGCCCTGGTGATAACGGTCATTATACTGCTGGTTTTCCCGCAGATAGCCACGTTTTTACCCAGCTTCACCGTGTACTGAACCCGGATGCCAAATTGACAACTGGTCTAATTACAGAATAACGCAACTTGCGCCGCGGGACAGTCACATCAGGTTTTTGTATTCTGGAGGGTACGTGGTAAAATACTCTTGCTGTTTAGCGAATAAATAATTATTTCAGGAGGGTCTATGGACCTTAAGCTTAAAGGTAAAATAGCGCTGGTAACCGGAACGGGCAGCCAGGTAGGTTTCGGCAAGGGAATCGCCGTCATGCTGGCGGAAGAAGGCTGCGACGTCATCTGCGCCGATATCGACCTGCCGGGAGCGGAAAAGACCGCCGCCGCGGTGAAGGCACTGGGGAGGAAAACGACCGCTCTGAAGGTCGATATCACGGACAGGACCGACGTCGATGCCGCCGTTAAAAAGGCGCTGGAGGAATTCGACCACATCGATATCCTCGTGAACTGCGCCGGTGCCGCCAGCGGCATACATCCCTTCGTCGATATGACCCAGGAGATGTGGGATATCGATATCAATATCAATTTCAGGGGAACCATGAACATGACCCAGGCGCTTCTGCCGCATATGCTGGAGAGGCACTACGGGAAGATAGTAAACTTCTCGACTCATGCCGCCCACCAGCCCACGGGACTTGCCGGTGCCGCGGTGTACGTCGGCGCCAAGGCCGGTACGGTAATGTTCAGCAAGACCCTGTCCAGTGAGGTGGGGACTGAAGGTATCAACATCAACATCATCGCCCCCGGGCCGGGCGCCACCAACTTTCACCGTGTCAGCGGGGGCGACCCGCGCATGGCAGAGCTCGTGGATAACCTGGCCAAGGCCGGCAAGACCACCACGCCACAGGACATCGCCAACGCCGTCGTCTTCCTTGTCTCCGATGTTTCCAGCAAGCTATCCGGACAAATACTGGAGGTCTCCGCGCCTATGGGCGGCAACCGGGGCTAGAAGAAGAGTAGATTGCCTTTACAGGGGGAGTTATTAAACTCCCCCTTTTGTTATTCCGCCAGTTTTATCCCTGGCTTCTGTATCGCTAGATGCGTAAACGAGGAATCATCGGTGGCCCCGTGCCAGTGCACTTCGCCCGGCGCTATGAAGATAACCGTCCCGGGCGTCACCACTTTCTCTTCCCCTTTGGTAGCCACGATTCCTTTCCCCTCGGTAACGTAAAGAATCTGCTCATAATCGTGGGTATGGAAGTTCAGCCGGGCCCCCGGTCCGAAAGTTACCAGCAATATCCCGTAACCTCCCGCATCTTCGGCGCCGATCAATGCCTTCCGGGTGACCGGCCCGCTTTTCACAATTTCATCCTGCGTGGCGACGGATTCCACGTTATCGCTGTTGACTACTATCACTTTATCCTCCTTGTCATGACAAACAATCTTTTTTTATGCGGGCACTCGCGCCGCGGCTCCGGTAATTTTTTCAATGGGTAATATCACCGCATCTACTCCCTTATCCGCATAACCCGCGTCTATGGTATCCTTAAGCTCCTGCTTTACCGCTATTCCCACGGGGAGCGGCACGCCGTATTCCTCCCCCAGTTCGAGGGCGAGGCCGATATCCTTGTAGGCAAGGTCTATCCTGAAACCGGGCTCGAAGTTACCCTTGAAAGTGGTGTTGGGGTACTGCCGGACACACCAGTTATCACCGGTACTGGCCGTGATTATGTCCCACAGCACCTGCGGATTGATACCGGCTTTAACGCCCAGGGCGACACCTTCGGCGGATATGTTGTTGCAGGCCAGGGATATCAGGTTGTTGACCAGTTTGGCGATATTCCCACAACCCGCGTCTCCCACGGGGAATATCTTCTTTCCCATCGTCTCCAGCACGGCCCGTATCTTTTCCAGGGAATCCGGGTCTCCCCCGACCATGATGGCCAGGGTGCCCGCTTCAGCCCCTTTCGTCCCGCCGCTCACCGGGGCGTCCAGCACGGATACCCCCATTGCCTCGGCATCCGCCGCTATTCTCCGTATAAGCGAGGGAGAGTTGGTACTCGTATCCACGTAGATATCTCCCTCCTTCCAGCCCGTCATCAGGCCGTTCTTACCGTAGACCACGTCCTCCACGCTTTTAGGGGTCGGCAGACTGCTGAAAACCACCCGGCTTACCGCCGCCACCTCGCCGGGATTATCGTACCACCTGGCTCCCTTTGCCAGCAGTGGGGCCGCCGCTTCTTTCCTGATATCGTTTACGGCGAGATTATATCCCGCTCCCAGGATATGCCCGGACATGTGTCTGCCCATATTCCCGGTGCCGATAAAGCCTATTTCCATAAATACCTCCGGTTATCATTAAATAAAATAGCGGTATCCGTTAAGCCCCCCTGATTTTCCGCAGCAGTCCGCGGAGCGTCCTCCACAACGTGTTGGCGTTATCCACCTGCTCTTCGGGGACGCTGGTCTCCCCGTAACGCACCCCTATATAAAGGTCGGTAATCCCGTCCAGCGGTTCGCTGCTCCCGGGCACAGCCCCCTCGAGGCGACCGGCATACTCGCTGGGGGTTTCATGGCGTCGTCGGGCTATCCCGGAGCTTGCCGCTTGCCAGAGTAAATGCCGGTATATCTCCCTGATGTTCAGTCGGCGTGATTCATCATCGTCTAGGTGCGGCTTCTGGGCTGTCGGCGCGCTCTCTCTCCTGAACTTATTACCCATCATTTTTAGGAGCAGGGCAAGGTCGTCCCTGAAGCCGCGCCAGCTCCACAACGACTCGTGGATTTCCTCTATCTCGTCGCGAGCGCGGCGCGCGCCGAATCGCGATATCGCCTTCGCCAGAATGAAAACGATGGCAGCAGCGATTACGGCTATCACGAACCACTTAATCGCCAGGGTTGCCACTTCCGGAACGCCGCCGCCAGTCACGCCTACTTCCCCAAACATAGACATATTGCCGGAGCCTTCTGGCTGGAACGGCTGCTCACTGCGGATAAAATTCACTAAAAAACGCAGCACCCAGAATACGGCCTCGAAGATGTAATTAAAGGGTATCAAGATATAGTTAAATATCTTCCCCAGAAAGTCGAAGGCAATGCCGACTCCCTGCCCGATAGCCGTAAAAAATTCCTCGGAGAAAACGCTGGCGACGATGAAACCGATTACCGTCATGCCGCCGACGACACCCAGCATAATGGGTAGCCAGCGCTTGACCGATGTCAATGCCGCCTCTTCCTTCGGCATCATGCTGCGCATGGTGTACAGGTGGCAGACGGCTATTGCTATCAGTCCGAAAAAGAAGAACGCCATCACGTTCAGCCCGACGACCGGTCCCGGCGGTGCGAATCTGCCCGAGCCGGAGCTAACTTGCCAGAGTATAATCAGTAATATAAGCGCCACCATGCCGAGCAGGAATGAACGGTAGATGTCCTTGAAATAGGATGTCGTCTGTCCCAGTGAAATGCCCCGCCAGAGGAGGTACAGCAATACCAGGATAGCTACCAGGATAGTATGCGGATGGCTGAAGGTGTGCCACAGCAGCTGCCCGACGTACGCAAACCACCCCCCGCTAAGAAAGCCGTAGCCTTTACCGTATTCGACGGCCAGCGCCAGTAAAATTGCCAGCAGGCCGCCGCCGATGATGATAGACCGCACCGACCACATCGGCCATTTTTGCCGCAGGACCACCCGGGTCACCGTCAGGGAGACCGCCATTACGATGATTACCGCGGCCAGGCTTAAAACCGGGCGCGACTCGTCAAAAAGGGGCCATCCGCCTATCCAGACCAGCCAGGGATATACCCAGAAGGCCTCCATGAGGATTACCGCCAGCGGGTAGATAATTACCGCCAGCCAGTCGAATTTCCTTACTCTACTTTTCACGGTCAATCAGAACTTTTTCCTATTCCAGCCCGATTTCCTTTACCACGTCCCAGGCGGCTTTGTCGGCTATGTGGTAAACGGGCAATTCGTCGCCGCTTACTTCCGGCGCTTTGCCGCCCACCTTGACCAGGGCTACGCTGCGACCCACCCTTTTCAGGTCCAGCAGCGTGGCCATCAATTCGTCCTGAGGCTGCGCCGCAATAACCACCAGAGTGCTTCCCCAGGGCAGGTTCCTTGCCTCCTGCCGAACGAAACGGTCTATAGACAGCGCCTCTACCTGATGCAGCTGCGCCATGGCTTCCAGTATGCGCGGCAACTGGTCGGGGTGCTGACTGTGAGGCACCCTGACCAGACCCCGGGAAAAACGCGTTATCTGGTTGACGTAAAACCCGACGCGGAAACCTCCCTTCAGGGCATGCTGGGAAATGGACGCCGCCGTGATAATCCCGAGTTCCTGGAGCTGGGAAACGCTCCCCCAAAACGGCGCTCTAAGGGTACGCACGTCCAGGAATATACTGATATCCACGGTGGTCGTCGGCTCGTACACCTTGGTCTGGAGCTTGCCGAGCCTCGCGGTGCTTTTCCAGTGTATCCGCTTGAGGCTGTCGCCGGTATGATAGTCCCGCACCCCGGCCGTAAGCACCGGGTCCTGGAATAAGTGCCTCTTCAAGCGGATATCGCCGAAGAACTGCTGCGAAGGTATGCCCAGTTTTTCCAGCGGGACCAGCCGCGGATACACCAGAAGATAGTCCAGCTTACTAATATTCATATCGCGGCGGAAAAAGCCAAACAAGTCCCCGGAACGTATATATGTCGGCCCGAAGATAAAACTGCCCCTCCGCATACACTTCATCGGAAAGCGGCGCGTAACCCGGTGGTACATATTAATGGGGAACATGTTGCTAAGGAGGACGCGGTCTTCATGGGCGGTGGTGGCTTTGCCCTTCAGCAGGGTTACGTCCTCCGGCAGCTCGTCTTCCACCTTCAGCCAGGGCAGGGGCAGGGGCTTACGGTTGGTAATCTCTATTTCGTAGACGATTTCGTCGCCGAAAAATACCTGGTTATAACTCAAGCGGCGCCGGTATTCCACGCGGTGAAGGCAGAACTTGTTCCACAGCCGCGATACACCGCCGGTCAGCAGAAACAGCAGGGTAATAAGGACGAGCGCCACCTGGTGCGTCGCCAGGCTGATTATCAGAATCAGTCCCGCCAGAACAAGCCAGTAGTCGCCCCGCATCGCCTATCCTTCCCCGGCGACGGGTTCTTCTTCCACCGGCACGGATACGGAATCTATTATCTCTTTCAGGGTCTGCTCCGCTTTCCGACCGCGGAGCCGGCTCTCCGACTTGGGAATAATGCGGTGGATCAATACGGGGGTCACCAGGTATTTTACGTCGTCCGGCGTGACGAAGGCCCTGCCCCGCAACGCCGCCCGCGCCTGCGATACGTTATAGAGAGCCATCATGGCCCTCGGGCTGGCCCCCAGTTCCACGGCCTCATGTTCACGGGTGGCGTGAATAAGGCGGATAATATAGTCTTCCACGTCATCGGCGACATGCACTTCCCGGCAGGCTTTCTGCATCACCATAAGTTCGTCGGCGGTAATCACAGGCTTAAGCTCTTCCAGCGGGTCAGACCGGCGAAAGCGCGATAGAATCAGGCGGTCGTCTTCAGCGGACGGGTAGCCCATCTGTATCTTCATGAGGAAACGGTCAAGCTGTGCCTCCGGCAGGGGGAAAGTGCCTTCAAGCTCAATCGGGTTCTGGGTGGCCATGACCAGGAAAGGCCGGGGCAGCGGCTTGGTCTCTCCCTCGGCGGTGACCTGGCGCTCCTGCATCGCCTCCAGCAGGGCCGATTGCGTCCTCGGGGTGGCCCGGTTAATTTCGTCCGCCAGCACCAGCTGCGACATTACCGGCCCGG
>CAYPYL010000005.1:0-15041 GCA_964414605.1 uncultured Dehalococcoidaceae bacterium | reverse complement strand
CTGTATAGTATGTGTCCTTGCCCCAGAACTGGCTGGCGTCTTTCAGCTCGGCCTTACCGTTATCCAGCAGCAGGTAGACCGGCTTATCGGAGATACCGGTAAAAAACACTCCGTCAAAGCCGGCAAACTTTAGTCTGGGACCGAAGTGACCGCCGGAATTGGCGTCTCCCCAGCCGCCGGTCAGCGGCGATTTACCTACGACCGTATACCTGGTACCGCTGATGGCCGGCGTGCCTGTCAGCGGCCCGGTAACCAGGCCGAAGATATTTTCCGGGCCCAGCGGGTCTACGCCCCCTTTCATCCTGCTGTAAAGCAGGCGAGAACCTATACCATAGCCACCGATAAAATCTTTATAAAGGCTGTCGTCCGGCTGTTCTACTTCTAACCTGCCCGTGGCAAGGTCAACCCACAGTAGCTTGCCGGTGTATCCTCCTCTAACCATTTTTGCTCCTTTCGCTGATTGATGTTATACCTTGAAACAGGCCACTTCGTGGCCGTTACCAACGTCCCTCAAGGGTGGCGATGCCTCCATGCAGTCTGCCGTGGCTAAATCGCAGCGCGGATGGAAATGGCAGCCCTTTGGCGGATTAGCTGGACTCGGCACCTCGCCCTTTAAGACGATTCGCTGGCGGGTCTGTTCGATATGCGGGTTCGGTATCGGCACTGCGGAAAGCAGGGCCTTTGTATAAGGGTGCAGCGGATTGGAGTAGAGTTCCTCCGCGTTGGTTATCTCCACAATACGTCCAAGGTACATGACGGCTACACGGGTGCTGATATGCTGCACCACGGAGAGGTCATGGGCGATGAAAAGATACGTTAAGCCCATCATATCCTGTATTTCTTCAAGCAGGTTGATAATCTGGGCCTGAATCGAAACGTCCAGGGCGGAAATAGGCTCGTCACAGACCACCAGAGAAGGCCGACAGGCCAGAGCGCGTGCAACAGCCAGGCGCTGCCGCTGTCCGCCGCTAAACTCGTGAGGGACGCGGTTCATCATAATAGGGTTAAGCCCGACGAGGTTGAAAAGTTCGGTCACTCTGGTACTAAAATCACTCATTCCCACGAGCTTATGGGCTTTCAACGGCTTGCCAACGATATTGCGGGCTGTCTGGCGCGGGTTGAGCGAGCCGTACGGGTCCTGGAAGATGGCCCCCATGTGGATGCGCATCGGCCTGATGTGGTCTTCCGGCAATTTTGTTATGTCTTTTCCCAGAAACGTGATGTTTCCGGAGGTAGGACGATAAAGGCGTAAAATACAGCGGCCGACAGTGGTCTTGCCGCAGCCGCTTTCACCCACCAGGCCAAGCGTTTCATTTTTCCTTATCTTGAAACTTACGTCATCCACGGCTTTAATATCGCCGACTTTGCGACGAAATATACCAGCCGTTATGGGGAAGTACATTTTAAGGTTCTTTACTTCTATTACGGGCTCGTCCTCTGCTGCTACTGGTTCGTCTTCTACTGCTTTCATTTCTTCTCCCGGATATCAGCATGACACGCTACGTAATGCTCACCGTCGATTTGTCTTAACGGAGGCCAGGGTTCTCTTTCACACCTTTCCGTTTTATGAGTGCACCTGGGGAGAAAAGCACAGGTTGGCTCCATATCAATCAGGTTGGGGGGCACTCCGGCAATCGGCACCAGTTTTCTCGTGTTTCTCGTTTCTCCCAACTGGGGCACGCACTTCAGCAGACCTATCGTGTAGGGATGGCAAGGGTTATCGAATATATCGTAGGAAAGCCCGGACTCGACAATGCGGCCGGCGTACATGACGTAAATACGCTGGGCATAACGGGCGACCACGCCGATGTTGTGGGTAACGATAATCAGCGACATATCCAGGTCAGCCGTCATTTTCTTCATGAGGTCCAATATCTGTGCTTGAGTTGTAACGTCCAGAGCCGTGGTAGGCTCGTCGGCGATAAGTATTGCCGGATTGCAGGAGATTGCCATGGCAATCATCACCCGCTGGCGCATGCCGCCGCTGAACTGGTGCGGGTAGGCGTCGATTCGTTTTTCAGCTTCAGGGATACCCACCATCTTCAGTAACTCGATGGCGCGCTGCCTGGCTTGGTGCGAGTCCATACCGAGGTGCCACTCCAGCGTTTCGGTTATTTGACGGTTGATGGTCAGTACCGGATTAAGCGAGGTCATCGGCTCCTGAAATATCATGGCAATCTTCCCGCCGCGGACGGAGCACATGATGTCGCCCTTGGAGGCGTACTGAAGCAGGTCTTTCCCCTCGAAGATTACCTCACCGCCGACTATCTTACCCGGCGGGGTGGGTATCAACTGTATCACCGACAACATGCTTACCGATTTGCCGCAACCGCTTTCACCCACTATTCCTATGGTCTCTTTCTGATTTATGTGAAAGGATACGCCGTCTACAGCTTTGACCTGTCCGTGGTAGGTATTGAAGTAGGTCTTAAGACTTTCAACCTTTAGCAGAGCTTGCATATCAACTTCCTCATTGGTTTTCTTAGAAAAATAACTAGATGACGCCCCTTAGCCTCGGGTCGAGGGCGTCCCGCAGACCGTCTCCCATCATATTGAACCCGAAGACCACCAGCATAACCGCCAGGCCGGGCGCCATTGAAAGCTCGGGATTGGTAAGGAGATAACGGTAGCCGTCGTTTACCATGCGGCCCCAGACCGGCGTCGGGGGGGTGATGCCTACCCCCAGGAAGCTTAACCCCGCCTCCGCCAGGATAGTGGAACCAATCCCCATAGTCATCATCACCAGTATCGGGGCAAAACAGTTGGGTAATATCTCCGTCAGCATGATATTCAGCTTGCTTACCCCCATTGCCTGTGCCGCCATAACGTATTCGTTTTCTTTAATAGACATAGCTGTGCCGCACGTTATACGAATTACCGGCGCTATCATACCGACGGTCAGAGCTATAATAATATTCTGCAAACCGCCGCCGAGCAACCCGGCAATGAGAAGGGCCAGTATGATATTAGGGAAGGCCATGAGACCATCGGTAATCCTCATGATGATATGATGCGACGCCCCGGTGGTATTACCGGCAATAAGACCCAGAAGTACGCCGATTACCGTAGAGATGGTGATTACCACGATGCCGATGAATAGTGAAGTACGCGCGCCGTAAATAAGGCGAGTCAAGGTATCACGGCCGATTTCATCGGTACCGAGGAGGTTTTCGCCGCTGGGATGTGATAACGAGTTCATTACATCCATCTCAATAGGGTCGTAGGGAGCTATCCAGGGGCCGATAACAGTAATAATGATAAAAAATACAATAATTATCAGGCCGACTACGGGGAGTGGACGCCCGAAGAACACGGCTACGGTGCGTTTAAAATCACTGTACTTTTTAAAAGGTACGCCAGGCGCAGCGGTATTGCCGAACCGGGTACCGGTATTAGAGTTATCTGCCATAACAGAAATCCTTAATCATATCTTATTCTGGGGTCAAGCCATCCGTAGGATATATCCACAACAATGTTGGCGAAAGTTATCAATGCCACCATCATCAAGGTACTGGCCTGAACAATCATGTAGTCCTGCCCGAGAAGGGCTGTCGTGAGTAATCTCCCGATGCCGGGAATGTTAAATAATGTCTCGATAATCACCGAACCTCCGAATAGTCCGGCGACCAGGAAACCCGTATTTGCTATTAATGGTATCAGTCCGTTCTTAATAGTGTGCCGGAGGACGATAACCCGCTCTTTCAGACCTTTAGCCCAGGCCGTGCGAATATAGTCCTGGGCGACGACCTCAAGCATGCAGGAGCGTGTCAGGCGGGTATTTGACGCCAGGCCGAACAGCGACATGCAAAAAACCGGCAATATTATCTGGCGGGTGCTTAACCAGAAGTCATCGAAGGGTGTCGTATAACCCGCGATTGGCAGCCAGCCTAATTTAAGGCCGAAAAGATATATCAGCAGAATAGCTGCCCAGAAGCTGGGTATGGTAATACCTATGTTTGCCAGGAAGGTAAGCAATGTATCCAGCCACGTACCCCGCCTTAGGGCGCAGATTATACCGAAGCCTATGCCGACAACTGTGGCAAAGATAGCTCCGATGATACTTAAATGCAGGGTTACCGGCAGGCGTTCACCAATCAGCTTAGAGACGGGTTCCTGAAGGTTAATTGATTCTCCAAAGTCGCCGTGAAACATGTCCGCTATCCAGCTTATATATTGCATGGGCAGCGGTTTGTCCAGACCAAATCTTACCTTCAAGTCTTCCAATTGAGCGGGATCGTAAAGCGTATCCCTGAATTGCTGCTGGGTTAGATACATTAAAAGCGGGTCACCCGGTAAAAGTCGTATCAGTAGAAATACCAGGATAGTCACTATAATAATGACAATAAGACCCATAAATACACGGCGAATTATATATCCTGCCATTCAAGACCTCTCGCTGGTGTATTGCCCTTACTTGATACTGATTGCAGTATATTCCAAAAGGTGCAGCACTGATGCGAATTACCCCGCCAGTCTGGCACCTCTTGGTCAAAAAAGAAACCTGTTTTATCTATAGTCAGTTTTATATCAAACAAAATTTTAGATGAATTTACTGACTTTCTCTTTGGTGGGGGAGTCAGAACATGTCCGACTCCCCCACCGATACGTATCGTTTTCCTTTTCTTTAGCTATCTCTGTTATTACTGTTCTTTCCAGATGTCTTCCGGCCACCACATGTCCATGGCACCACCGATGTGAAGTACGAAGCCGTGAGAAGTCCCATCATTAACACCGAAGGGGGCGTCTCCCCTCCAGGTAAAGGTGATGCACTCATTATAGTCGAGCCGGACAATTTCTTTCATGATTTCTACGCGGTTGGCATCGTCAATCTCGGCCATTGTCGCCGCCCACTTATCATGCCAGCCTTCCGGTATGTACATGCTGGGCCAGGCAGTTGGGTCACCCCAGCGGGAGTTAAGACCCGTGATGGTGTCATAGGTCGGGTAACCAGGATGAAGCAGACCTTCCCAGCCGCCATACCACATAGACACTGCCCTTCCCATGTCGGCAACGTCCAATTCGGCATCGATGCCCATCCCTTTAAGCTCGGTTGCCAGAGCTTCCAAGAAGTTCATCTCTGCAAAGGTGTCTGAATGAAGTACCGTCTGGAAGCCATCGGGGTAGCCTGCCTCTGTCAGCAGCTGCTTGGCTTTGTCCAGGTCGTAGTGGCGAACCGGTAGTTCGGAACAATACCAAGGGTCGCCTGGCTCGGCCATCTGATACAGGGCGATAAACCCTCTCTCGGCACCGCCGCCGATACCATCGACCAGGGTCTGCTTGTCCACGCCATAGTGAACGGCTTCTCGTACTTTCTGATTAGAGAAGGGGGAAGCCGGGTCGGCGCTGTCCCACGTCATGGCAAAATGGAATCGCAGCGGATACGAAGTGATTGTGTAGCCCAGTTCCTTCAGCATTTTAAACGTAGCCAGCTGGAGTCCCGTCGCCAGCTCGTCTGCCTCGCCCGCCTGGAAAGACATCACCGCGACAGTCCTATCGGCGATGGTCCTGATGACAATCGCATCCAGGTAGGGTTTGCCCGGTTGCCAGTAGTTAGGGTTCTTTGTGTATTTGACATAGTCCTCCGGTTTGAAGCTATCGTAGATGAAAGGACCGGTACCCACCATGTGGAGTTCGGATATGGTATCGTCTGTGGCGGGTGTCTGCAAAGCCGTCGGTGAGGCAATCATGCCGGTAAGTCCGGCCAGCGCGGTCATATAGTTATAGTTGTAGTTTTCGAAATTTGCCTTAAGAGTATAGTCATCAGCGATATCGTAGGATATTGCCACATTCAGTACGGCCGCGCCCCAGAGTCCTGATTGAGCCGTTGTTTCCAGGTTATATTTATCCGCTTCGGCATTCAAGGGGGTGCCGTCATGGAACTTGACTCCCTGGCGTATATGGAAGGTCACGGATTTGCCATCGGGAGCGATATCAAAGGATTCTGCCAAATGACCTTTGAGGCTTCCGTTTACATCCAGCCGGAGTAATGGCTCCAAACAGGGAACCATATGCCTGGCTGACAAAGAACCTCCATCGGCAGGGGGGTTAACGTTGGAAGGGATGGTATCTGACAACATCACCCACGTACCACCGTACTGCGGCTGGTCAGGTGATGGAGCCGGTTCCGGTGCCGGAGCGGGCCCCGGTTCCGGTTCCGGAGCAGGTGCTGGAGCCGGTGCGGGTGCTGGAGCCGGTGCGGGTGCTGGAGCCGGTGATGGAGCCGGTGCGGGCTCTGGCTCCGGTTCGGCACAACCGCCGAGTATCAGTGAGCTGATTGCCACTATCGCAAGAATAATGATAAAGTATTTTTTCACTATTTTTCCTCCTTTATTACAGGGGAAATCCTTTTTAGTCTTGAGCATTTAGTTAATCGAGAACTATTTAATATCCCACCTCCTTCTCAATAGACTTAGATAATCGCTTTGTTTCTTTGATGGCTTGATTACTCATTCATCAAAAATAAAAGCAACTCAACATTATTTTCAGATTATACCAACATATTTTTTGCTTCAAGATACCAATAGCCTCCATCTTTTGGACAGTAAAATGTACCTTTTGGCGGTACGTATGAAGTTTTATCTAGAAATTACCTTGCCAGATAGTGAAAATCCCGGGTGTTATCAGACATTTTGAAGATGACTTACTGCTATTAAACGGCTGTTGAAGCAATATTTCCTGAAATGTATCTGAATGCCCCTGATTAACAAACGCAAGGAAATATGTATTGTCCGAAAGTAGGAGACTATTAGTATCTTGAATCACATATAAAATTAATATACTCTAAAAGCAATATTAGCTCTTTTTGTCTTAAAACATTAGGATTATCACCATTATATACAGTTATGAGGCAGGATATCAAGGCACATGCTGGCAGACCTAGTTATTATTAACGGTAAGATAATCACGGTCGACAGAAATTTTTCCATCGCCCGGTCAGTCGCGGTCAAGGATGGGAAAATAGTAGCCGTCGGAACCGGGGATAAAATCAAGGAACTGGCTGGTATCGGGACAAAAACTCTGGACCTGCAAGGCAAAACCATGCTTCCGGGTATCAATGATGCCCATATACATGCTTCACTTTACTGGGGGTCACGGCCGCCGGTGGCGCTGGATGTCGGCTATCCCGCGGTAAGGTCTATTCGTGATATCGTCAACGCAGTCGGGAAGGAGGTTCAAAAGACCAGACCCGGCAGGTGGATACGCGGTACGGGGCTGAATACGGGCACTCTCAAGGAATGTAACAGCAATCCGGCCAGGCAACCGACAAGATGGGACCTGGACCTGGTATCCCCCGATAATCCGGTTTGTCTGGGCGTGATTCCCTTTACCATCGGTGAACAGGTTACCTTGCTTAATACTAAAGCCCTGGAACTGGCGGGTATTACCAGGGATACACCGGTGCCTCCGGGATGCGAGATAGTAAAAGACTCCGTAAACGGCGAGCCTAACGGCTTGCTGAAGGGCGCGCAACTGGCAGAGATGGTTGCCGCCGTAGTTCCCGACCTGACACGGGCACAGAAGCGAAAGGCGCTTCTTGCGGCTATGAAGGAGCTGAATTCGCTGGGTATTACGAGTATAACCGAAGGCGCCCTCGGTCCGGGCGCGACCGGATATCAGGGCGGCCTGTGGGATGAAGAATGTATCGATGTTTACAGAGAGCTTGATAATGCGGGCAGGCTCTCTCTAAGAGTAGGCATCATGATGCTTTTTACGCCGTACGGCTCATACGACGTTGAAGCGCTCAACAGGGGACTGTCCCGATTCACGAAGAGTTCCGGCTTTAACACCGGGCAGGTCAAAATGGCCGGGGTCAAGCTCTTTGCCGATGGGATACCGCTGAACAAGTCGGCCTGGATGTACCAGGAGTACGCGGGCGGCGGCAACGGTAAACTGATTTTCACCGGCAGGACCGACGAAGAACGTTGCAGCGAGCTGACAAAAATCGTAGCCCATTCTCATAAGCTCGGTTTCCGGTTGGGTATTCACGTTACCGGAGACAGGGCGATAGATGCGTGTATCGACAGCTTTGTAAAGGCTGAAAGCGAGGAACCGAAAAGACTCCGGCACTACCTTATTCACGGGGACTTTGTGTCGGCGGAAGGTGCCAGGCGTATGGCAGAGTATGATATAGGTGTTTCCGTCCAACCGGCCCTCGCTGACGTCGTGGCTAACTTTCTGCCGTATTCCGTGGGCGAGGAAAGAGGGGCGAAATATGGTAATTTGAGGCCGTTGCTGGATGCCGGCGTCCACGTGGCCGGCGGTTCGGATGCCCCTGTCACGTATCCCGACTGGAAGGCGGCAATACAGTCAATGGTTACACGAAGCGACGCGACCCCGGGTAAGTCTAACCGGGCCGTAACGGTAGAAGAGGCCATCCGCATGTATACTATCGAAGGTGCCTGGCAGGACCGGGCGGAAGACGTCAAAGGTTCCATCGAGGCAGGTAAGCTGGCCGATTTCTGTGTTCTGGACGAAGATATATTAACCGTCGAGCCGCATGGAATAAAAGATATTCGTACCATGATGACCATAGTCGGCGGTAAAGTAGTCTACGACGCCGGATTGGGTGGCTGACGGGCACCGGAGCCGGACATTAAGAATAGCATAGTAACGGGATATCAGGGATGGTGTCCTGACTCTATAAAGAAGTTAATACTTAAAATATAGTACAGTGCAGAACTAATAAAGGAGGTCGTAAATGGATAATTATCATCGCACGTATTTCGAAGGGATGCAGATGGACATCAGCAAGACGCTGACTGTCGGCAAGCTGGTCTTTCTCTCCGGGACGGAGGCAATGGATTTCAGTAAAGGCGGGGCGGTCCCCGAGGATATTAATGAGCAGATAGAGGTGGTGGTCAAGAAAATGAACGCCGCGCTGGAGGAAATCGGTCTTAACATAGGGAACATGATAAAACATACCCTATATATGAAGAAGGGCGCCGCAAACCCGGTCGACGTGATACAGAAGTTTCATCAGGAATGCTACCGTCTGGCGCCCGACCTGAAAGAAAAACCGAGTACGGGGACGCTTGCGGTAGTGGACGGGCTGGCTGTCGATACCTTTAAGGTCGAGGTCGATGCGATAGCCGCCTATCCGGATTAATAATATAACGAACAAGAGGACCAGCTTTATCTCAAGGGTAGCCAGGGCGCGTGTACGAACGAACCTCCGGGTGCGTGGAGGTGTGCGTGCTGGTAATACACGCATTCTCTACGGACGACCTGGGTAAGGAGCAGAATATGAAGGAGAAGAAGGAATACAGAATAGTCGAATGCGGCGGCAGTTTTTATGAAATAGGCAGGCAGTACGGTGAATCCTGCCGGGACAGTCTGGTCGGTTCCATCGAGTCTCTCTTCAGAGATATCGGCATGTTTCAGAAAGCCGGCAGGGAAGATATTATCGCCAATGCCAGGAAGTATCTCCCGCTGGTGGAGAGTTTCGACCCGCAGTTAATCGAGACCCTGAAGGGCCAGGCGGACGGGGCCGGCGTGACCTTTGACGAGGTCTTCGCCTTAAGGTGCAGGCTTGAGCTGGGTATGTATTATCCGATCATATCAACCCTCTGCACGTCTTTCATCGCCACGGGGAAGGCGACCCGGGGAGGCAAGACCATCATCGGGCAAACGTACGACCTCAACCCCGGGATAAGCATAGACCTGGTGAAGACCAAATACGGCGACGGACTGGAGCAATTATCGCTGGTGTTCGCGGGCGGAGGAGCCGGGGAGATGCCTATGAATTCCGCGGGGCTGGGGATGGTCCTGAACGTCATGTTAAGCCGGCCCGAGGAGCAGGAGTTATGCGTGCCCTGTTCCTGCGTAATACCCAAAGCGATGAGACAGAAGAGGATTGGTGACGCCTTGGGGGTGGCGTGCGCCGGCGGACGTAGCATTCTGTATTACGGTTTTGCCAGCGCCGAGGGAGACATAATCGGTGTTGAGACGAGGCCCGGCGACTATAACGTGATGCAGCCGGAGAGGGATATACTGGTCCACACGAACCACTACCTGACCGAAAGGTTCAAGAAAGCCGTTGACATGTTCGGTTTCATGGAAGGGGACAGCTACATCCGCATCCAGCGACTCAAGAGGCTCATGGAAGAGCATTACGGCGAGCTGACCGTAGAATTGATGGCCGAGTTTCTGACCGACCATACGGATTACCCGCGTTCTATCTGTAAACATACCGATATGGGAGTGCAGCTGGGCGAGACGCTTGCCGCGGAAATCATGGTGCCTGAAGACAGGGTGATGTACGCTACCTGGGGGCAGCCCTGTAAATACGAATACGTTGAGTATAAACTGTCTTGATGAAATAGCCGGTGCGAAGCGTAAAAGTAATAAGCTGTGCGCTTGTAACGTAAAACCTAACCGTGAAATTCGAGAGAAATAGTCGTACCTTTACCCGGTTTGGAAGAAACCTGTAGATTGCTGTTGAGCAGTCTTGCCCTTTCCTGCATCCCTATAAGTCCTATTCTTTCCTGATGTGGGAAATTGTCGAGGTCCTTAAATAGAAATCCTGTGCCGTTGTCCTGAATGACCAACTTTACGTTTTCGTTAGTATATACAAGTATAACGTTTACCTCGGTCGCTTTGGCGTGTCTCCTTATATTGTTCAGAGCTTCCTGGGCGATACGGAACAAATGGTTATTAACATCTTGGTTAAGCAGACGCTGATGACCTTCCACGGACACCTTTGCCTGGACGGAATCGTCGCGGTTTAGCTGGTCCACCAGCCACCTTATTGCAGGAACGAGACCAAGGTCGTCCAGTATTCCGGGTCTCAAGGCAAGGCTTATCCTTTTAGTATCTTCTGCTATATTCAGCACCGTGTCCTTAATCGCTTCCAGCTCATCCCCCGTGTTCGGGTCGATCTTGGAGATTTTATCAACTGCCAGTTTCCGCACGTCATTTGCCACTAACCATAGCCTCTGGGTGGTATCATCGTGAATTTCTCTTGAAATACGTTTTCTCTCCTCTTCCTGCGATATAAAGATACGGGCCATGTACGCCTGGCGTTCTTTTTCCCTTTCCAGTGACGCCTTTTTTTCAGACTCTCTCCACTTTATCTGTAGGGTCAGGATAGACACGATTAATAACGGAACCAGTAGTAGAAAGATATTGGTAATTAGTGAGTTGATATTCGGTGCATAATAGTAGATTCTGGGTATCATTACGGCCATGGTAAACAGCCAGGTCAGCAGGATTCCACGCCACCAGTATATCAGAGACACGTATACAAAAGGGATGAAAAATAGGCTGCCGTGTATATCATTGTTAAACTCAAAAATTACGAGGTGCCATAACCAGCCCCATCTGTGGGCAAAAGTGTCGCTGAAGAAGATATCGGAATAGTATATGAAAGTAAGGCCGAGCATAATAACTACGATAGCCCAGAAATGAAAATTGCGGAATATTTTATCTCTATCTACGAGACCAGCAAGCTGCTTCACATCAGCGCCCCATCAACCTATGTCGCTAATATTAATGAAACCGGTTCTTAACGAAGTAATCACCGCCTCTGTCCTGGATGATACGTCCAGCTTGCGGAATATATCGACCATGTGGCTCTTTACCGTGCGCGCGCTGATATTCAATTCGTTGGCTATTTCTTTGTTGCTGATGCCCCTGGCGATAAGTTGAAGAATTTCCAGTTCACGCGTGGTAAGCTTTACCCCGTTATACAGGCGTACAGGTTTAGTACTGTGTCTCAGGGCATATTTCAGCACCTGTTGAAATACTTGAGGCGAAAGTACCGTTTCGCCGGCTACGACAGAACGAATGGACTTGATGATATCCTCAACCAGTATGTTCTTTGTCAGGTATCCGTCAGCCCCGGATTCAAGTATGCCGAGGATATGTTCGACGTCATCATAAACGGTAAGGACAAGAACGATAATATCAGGGTGGGAGGCTTTTATCTGTCTGGTTGCTTCGATACCGTTTACATTGGGCATCCCGATATCCATGATTATCACGTCAGGGATAAACTCATCAACGAGTCTAACGGCCTCTTCACCGTCGCTGGCCTCGGCCAGAACAATAAAATCAGCCTCTTTTTCCAGGTCGTTCCGGAGGGCTTTACGCACCACCGGATGGTCGTCCGCCAGGATGATTGAGGTCTTTCCCGGCTCGGCAATATTTGATTCTTCGTTTGACTGAATTATGTTCATCACCTGTATTTTAACAAAAAGCGGTGAAAATTAATACTTAAGGGTTCTTCTTTCTCGCCAAAAGATATAGTTAATAGTCCAAAAGATAGAGACTAATAGTATCTTGAAGTACATAGTAGTATGATATACTCTGAAAGCGTTATCAGAAAATTAGATAGTATGAAAAGATATCTAATAGCTATTCTGGCCTGTCTGCTTTCAGGAATAGCGTTTTTCGGGGGGTGCGCTGAAAGCTCCCGGCAACCGACGGTGGACGGGCCGATTGAGTTAAAGGTCTCTACCTGGGGCCCGTCTGAACTACCCATCTCAAGGGTCAACGAAGAGTGGGCGAGAAAGATAGAGGAACAGAGCGGCGGCAGGGTAAAATTTATCTTTTACTGGGACCAGTCTCTGGTAAAAGCAGTTGACACCTGGAAAGCCATACAAACCGGTATAACTGATATCGGCTATTTCGTAATCGGTTTCGGTGAAGACCCCAAATTGCATGCGCTTAACGGGTTTACCGGCCTGCCGTTCATGGGCTGGGAAGACATGCAGATGGCAACCGATATATATTATAAAATATTTCCCAAATTTCCGGAGTTGAATAGTGAGTTCAAAGGCACCAAGTTGTTATGGACATGCAGCATGCCGCCCAATCAGATACATACGGTGAATAAGGAAGTGCGCGTCCCCGCAGATTACCGGGGCAATAAAGTAATCACATCCGGTCGTCTGGCAGAAATCGCCGCCAATGCGGGTGCCGCCCCCATTACCAGCGTGGGCCCGCCGGACTGGGAAACGTCCCTGAAGACAGGTCTCGCGGATAGCATTATGGTACACTGGTCGGCCGTCAGCGGCTACGGTGTTATTCCTCTTTTTAAATATCATACGGATTTTGGGGATGCCGGCATCAGCATGGGAACCCACGGCATGTGGGCAAATGAAGCAGCCTGGAATAGGCTCCCGGCGGATATCCAGGAAATTATCCTGGCTAATTCTTCCTGGATTGAAAAAAAGTATATTACAATCGATGAAGCTGAAATAGTAAAGGCGGTCAATGAAGCCAGGAGGCTGGGTAATACTGTTTCGGTCCTTGATGAAAGTGAAATAGAAGAGTGGAAAAAAACTGCAGAGTCGGTCACCATGAAATGGATAGAAGAGGTTGAGGACATGGGGTTGCCGGCCCGGGCGGTTTATGACGAGGTAAAGCGTTTAATCAGCGAATACAGGAGGACGGCAGGCGAGTGATTCTTAACGAGTATGGTCTTCAGGATAAGGTGGCTATCGTGACCGGGGCGGGGAGGGGTATCGGCAAGGGAATTGCCCTGACTCTTGCCGAAGCCGGTGCCGATTTAGTGCTGGCGGCGCGTACCAGGGAGCAGCTGGAAAGCACCGCCATTGAGGTACGAGAGCACGGTCGTAAAGCACTGGTTGTACCGACCGATGTGCTCAAGAAAAAACAGATAGAAGACACGGTTGAAAAAGCTCTTGCGGAGTTTGGGAAAATTGATATTCTGGTTAATAACGCCGGCATACCCGTTCTCAAACCCGTTGCTTTCGTGACCGGAATGAAGCTTGATGGGTGGCAAACTGCGGACAGCTGGGATACTCCGCTGACCGAAGAAGAATGGCACCTTGTTCTTAATACGAACCTGACCAGTGCCTTTCTCTTCACCCAGGCTGTAGGCCCGCATATGCTGGGGAGGCAAAGGGGGAAAATCATCAACATCAGTTCGAACAGCGCCGAGCTGGCACCCCCTTATTTTTCTGCTTATTGTGTCAGTAAAGCCGGACTAAGCATGTTTACCCGGTGCCTGGCTACGGAGTGGGCGCCGTATAATATTTGCGTCAACGCCATTGGCCCCGGGAGCGTTCACACCGAATTGAGCGCGCCGGTGCTCGACGACCCCGAGAGAAGGAAGGACATACTGGGCAGGGTCCCTCTGGGCCGACTCGGCGAAATACGGGAAATCGGGCTTATGGTAGTCTATCTGGCTTCGGAAGCGTCCAGCTGGGTTACGGGGCAGACTTTCTACATAGACGGTGGCCAGTTATCTCGCGGTAACGGCTTTTAGGGCAGATTTATACCGTTGTCATATAATATAACTTTACATAAATATCCACGAGTAAAAGAAAGTAGCGAGTATTATAATCTGGTATCCGGAAGAAAGGCGTGATTTAAAATGGGAGAAAGTAAATACGGGAAATATTTCATTACCGAGCCCAGGGTGGAGAGTGTTGCCTACCACCCGTTAAAAAATGTCAAAGGAGTCACCTTTCCCGACGAGATTTATCTCGACGGCGATATCATCAAGGGTTCGCCGGTGGTGGTGGATATTGGCTGGCGTTTCCAGGTGCCGGAGCCGGACCCCGTGGAATGGACACATGCCCATGATTTTGATGAGGTCCTTTGTTTTATCGGGGCCGACCCGGAAAACCCGCGCGAACTGGGTGGGGAGATTGAATTTCACATCGGGGAGGAAATACATAATTTCAGTAAAACAACCACGATTTTCATTCCCAAAGGCGTGCCCCACTGCCCCTTTATGCATAAGCGCGTCGATAAACCGTTCCTGCTGGTGGTAATAGCACTGACTGATAGATACCCCTCGGCGGAGGATGATGCCGCCGGAAATCCGGAGCAATACAAATAAGAAATCGATACGGAAGAGTCCTGTGAACGTAGCAAATAAAAAGAGGGTCGCCGGCTACAAGGAGACTAACACGGCTGCCGGGTTCGATGAGTTTAAATACGGTTAAATCAGGGGTGTCAGGATGCATTTTGATTCAGCCCATTTTGCCGAAATTACTAAAGGATAAGATGGTACGATGACGGATTTAGTTTTTATCAACGGTAAGATAATCACGGTTGACGGCAGTTTC
>CAYPYL010000004.1:0-15388 GCA_964414605.1 uncultured Dehalococcoidaceae bacterium | reverse complement strand
TGTTCATCAAGTACTGCAACGTCCCGCTGACCGTGATAGCCGTCAAGGACAGGGTATTCGGGCACAATCCCTTGGCGGCCCTCTATCTTTCCGATAGCTACTATCGCCGCCTCAAGAATAAAATCGACTGAAGAAAGCAATCAGGAGGTCCGGGGAAATGGCGATAATTGATATAAGTGTCGTGCCGGTGGGGACACAGTCGCCTTCTGTAAGCCGGTATATCGCCGGGGCGGTCCGCATCCTGAAGAACGAGCCGGACGTCAAGTACGAACTGACGCCGATGAATACGATTATCGAGGGCGACCTGGGGAAGCTTTTGTCACTGGCACAGAGGATGCACGAATCGGCCTTTGACGCCGGAGCCAGCAGGGTGGTAACCACCATCAGAATCGACGACCGCCGTGACAAGCCGCTTACCATGAACGGCAAGAAGAAATCCGTAATTGATAAACTGGGCCGACCGTAGTCCGGGCATCTTCGGGAAACACGGGAAAGATAGCGAATGGAACTGTCACATATCATAACGCTTCTGGCGACCGGCACCGTGGTCGGCTTTGCCAGCGGCCTGTTGGGCATCGGCGGTGCTTTCATCATGACGCCGATGCAGTTTATGGTTTATACCAGCATGGGGCTATCGGCGGACCTGGCCATCAAGACAGCTTTCGGCACCAGCCTGCTGGTCATCCTGCCCACGGCCATCAGCGGCGCCTGGAGGCATCACCGGGAGAAATCGGTGCTGTGGAAGGCGGCTCTGGTGATGGGGAGCGTCGGCATGGTCTTTGCCTTCGGCGGGGCGACTCTAGCCACGCATTTGTCCGGGACGGCGCTCAAACTGGCGTTCGGCATTATCATCATCCTTGTTGCTCTAAGAACGATTACCGCCAGGGAGCCCCAGTACAAAATAGAGGCCGTCAGCAAGCCCTGGCTGTGGATGGCATGGGCAATCCCTATCGGAGTCGTCTCCGGGTTGTTCGGTATCGGCGGCGGGGTCCTGATAGTCCCGGTACTGATGCTGGCGCTCCGGTTCGAGATACACTATGCCATCGGCACCTCCCTCGCCGTGATAATACTGACCAGTATCGGCGGAGTTATCGGATATATCATCAACGGCATCGGCGTGGCGGACCGCCTGCCGTATTCCCTGGGTTACGTCAACCTGTCTTCATGGCTGCTGCTGGCGCTGCCCGGCGCCGTCATGGCGCAGGTAGGTGCGATAGTTGCCCATAAGATACCCCGCAGGCCGCTCATATATCTCCTCGTGATTATACTGCTGTATATGGGGTTGAAGCTGATAGGCGTTTTTAGCTGGCTAGGCTGGCCGCTATAAATAATAATAGTATGCACCGAAAGGAGGAGTGATGGAAATAAAGATTACCACATTAAGCGAAAATACGGCAGGCCCCGGCACCCTGGGGGAGTGGGGCTTGAGTATGCTTGTAGAGGCCGACGGGCAGAAGATTTTGTTTGATACCGGCGCCGGAACGGCCGCGGTAGCTAACGCGGAGTCGATGAGAATCGACCTGGCAGCGGTCGACCGGATAGTGTTGAGCCACGGGCACTACGACCACACCGGCGGTCTGCTGGAAGTGTTGAGAAGGGCCGGCGGGAAGGAAATACACGCCCACCCTGATGTATGGGCGAGAAAATACGGCAGCCTCGATAATACCCCCAAGAGATACGTCGGTATTCCCTTTGTTAGAGACGCTCTGGAAGTTTTAGGTACTAAATTCATACTGTCGAAAAAGCCGGTAAAACTGTCCGAGCATATCATGACCACCGGAGAAGTACCGATGATTACAGACTACGAGATAGTCGAAAAGTACCTGTGCATCATGGAAGGCAGCGAAATCAAGCAGGACCCGCTCGATGACGACCTTTCCATGATTATCGATACCGATTTCGGACTGGTGGTCATCCTCGGCTGCGCCCACCACGGCATCGTCAATACCCTGATGCAGGCGAAGAAAGTAACCGGCAAGGAGCTTATCTATGCCGCCATCGGCGGCACGCACCTTATCCATGCCTCGAAAGAAAGGCTGGAAAAAACGGCGGCGGCATTGCAGGAGATGGGTGTGCAGTACCTGGGAGTCTCCCACTGTACCGGCTTCAACGCCTCGGCCTTCCTGGCGGGGGAGTTCGGCAACAGGTTCTTCCTGAACAATGCCGGGACGGTGTTGACGCTGCCGTTCAAGGAGGAATAGGCGGTTTTTCACAGTCGGGAGATTGACTTCACGCCATATCAGGTGTATAATAAATTTACAATTTAACCGCTAGGGGTGCTCACCGCTGAGAGTCCCGATAATGTCGGGACGACCCTGGGAACCTGAACTCGATAATACGAGCGTAGGGAAGCGGCCGAAACATCAGACCAAGGGTCTGGCATTATCAGCCGAAGCCCTTGGTTTTATTATTATAGGGAGGTGCCAAAATGACACAGCTGGAAATGGCCAGGAAAGGTGACATTTCTCCGCAGATGGAGAAAGTGGCGCAGGCCGAAGGCCTGGATGCCGGGCTTATCCTTGAGAGGGTGGCCAAGGGTACGGTGGTTATTCCAGCCAATATCGGGCATGCCAACCTCGTTCCCTGCGGTATCGGCGAGGGGCTGTCCGTAAAGGTCAATGCCAATATCGGTACCTCCTCCGATTTCGGCAACGTTAATACCGAGGTGGAAAAACTGTGCGCGGCCGTCGAGGCCGGGGCGGACACCGTCATGGACTTGAGCACCGGCGGCGATATTCCCGCCATCCGGCGGACTATTCTCGCTGTGAGTACCCGGCCTATCGGCACGGTGCCCATCTACCAGGCGGGCATCGAAGCTATTGAAAAGCACAGCGCCATCGTCAAGATGACCGTTGATGATATCTTTGCCGCCATCGAGGATAACGCGCGGGACGGCGTGGACTTTATTACCGTGCACTGCGGCGTTACCCGGGCGGCCATCGCCCGTCTCAAGCAGCAGGGCAGGGTGACGGATGTCGTTTCCCGCGGGGGCGCCTTCATGGTCGGTTGGATGCTGCATAACGATCGGGAAAATCCCCTCTATGAGTATTATGACCGCCTGCTGGATATAGCCCGGGAGTATGACGTTACTTTGAGTCTCGGCGACGGTATGCGTCCGGGCTCTCTGGCGGACGCCACCGACCGTACCCAGATAGACGAGTTACTTACCCTCGGCGAGCTTGTGCAGAGGGCGCAGGATGCCGGCGTCCAGGTAATGGTGGAAGGCCCGGGGCATCTACCCCTCGACCATATTGAGACCAACGTACGCCTCCAAAAGTCCGTTTGCAGAGGCGCCCCGTTTTACGTGCTGGGTCCGCTGGTAACGGATATCGCGGCTGGTTACGACCATATTACCGGGGCAATCGGCGGGGCCATCGCCGCCGTTGCCGGGGCTGATTTCCTCTGCTACGTGACGCCCTCGGAGCACCTCGCCATCCCGGATGTCGATGACGTCAGGGAGGGGGTAATCGCCTCTAAGATAGCCGCTCACGCCGCCGAGATCGTTAAAGGCGTGAAGGGCGCCGCGGAAAGAGACAGGCAAATGGCTATAGCCAGGAAAAAGCTCGACTGGGATGAACAGGCCCGGCTTTCCCTGGACCCGGAGCGGTTCGGTCGGGTGCACCGCGAGAGGGCTACATCAGGCTCAGCCTGCAGCATGTGCGGGCAGTACTGTGCCATGGACCTGGTGGCGCAGTACCTGGGCGTTAAGGCCGGCAAGTGCTAACTGGTACGCCTGCCGCCGCGAAGGTAAATTACCCAGTACACAAGGGCGACGAAGAATACGCCTCCTATCATATTGCCTATAGTAACCGGCAGCAGATTATGTAGGAAAAATGCGCCCCAGGTCAGGCTTTTATAGTTGGCCGCGCTGACCCCGATTGTCTGCCAGAATGTGTCGGGAGTACTCGCGCGAATCAGGATGGCATAGGGTACGAAATACATATTCGCCACGCAGTGTTCGAAGCCCGCGGCCACAAAAGCACTAATAGGGAAGATGATAGCCGCGATTCTACTAAGCGTGGTGCGGGCGCTATAGGTCAGCCATACCGCCAGGCATACGAGAGCATTACAGAGTATCCCCAGTATCAATGCCTGGACAAAGTCCAGGTTGACTTTAGTGAGACCAATATTCAGGGCGGTGACACCGACGGCGCCGTCCGCCATTTCGTAGTGTTTCCCCCAGTATACGAACAGGGCCGTAGCTACCGCCCCAACGAAGTTACCCAGATATACTATTACCCAGTTGCGTAGCAATCGAAGGGTCGAGAGCTGCCGGCTGGCCCAGGCCATAATAACGAGATTATTACCCGTGAACAACTCTGCCCCGCCCACTATAACCAGTATCAGGCCTAGGCTGAATGTCACACCACTGATAACCTGTCCTATCCCCCAGGGAACGGTTACGCCGGTTGTAGTCTGGGAAACCGTGTAGAAAATACAACCCAGGGCGATAAAAGCCCCGGCCAGGATAGCCAGCGCAAAGGTGCTCAAGAAGTCAAGGCTGCCTTTTATTCTACCGATATCCTGTGCCTTGAATGCCATATCGGCAGGTAAAAGCTCATCAAAACTGCTTACGGCGATTCTATCTTCGTCATCAGCCATAACAGCAACCATACTCCTTTATGATATTATATTCTCTCTTTTAGCTCTCTTCAATGGTTTTTAGTTTTAGGTATCGAGCCAGGTTCATCCGGCTGGCTTTTTAAACCGGACGGATGTCAGGGTTGACTTGGTTGACATTTGTCACGATAGTAGTAGAATTAATATAATATGAAGCTGTTTGGCTCTTCCGGCATCCGCGCCGTTTTCGATAAAGACCTGCTTAATCTGGCGTTCCGGGTGGGGCTGGCGGTGGGCAAGAACCATGCTAATGTGGTCGTGGGCACGGATACACGTACCTCCGGCGATGCCATGAAGCATTCCGTTATATCAGGCCTCCTGGCGGCAGGCGCCCGTTACAGTGACGCAGGCATAACTCCCACGCCAACTCTCGCCTTCATCACCCGTGAGTTCGATGCGGGCGTGATGATTACCGCCTCGCACAATCCCCCGGAGTATAACGGAATAAAGCTCCTCAATCCGGATGGCTCTTCCTACGATTTGCTTCAGCAGGCGCAGATTGAAGAAGCACTTGCCGATGAATCGTATGATATTGCCCGCTGGGAGGAAATCAAGCGCGGCGATGTCTATGAAGGCGCCGTCGAGCACCATATCGAAAGCATATTGCCCAGCTTCACGACCGGCTTGAATCTAAAAGTGGTAGTGGACGCCGGATGCGGCGCCGCATCAGAAGTCACCCCGCTACTGCTCCGGAGGCTCGGCTGTGAGGTGATAACCCTGAACTGCTACCCCAGCGGGTTTTTCCCCCGCGGCATCGAGCCGGTTGAAGGCAACCTACAGGAACTGTGCCGGACCGTCAGGGAGTCCGGTGCTGCTCTCGGTATCGCCCATGATGGCGATGCCGACCGCCTGATGGCTGTGGACGACCGGGGCAGGTTTATCACCGGCGACCGCCTGCTGGCGGTCTTTGCGAAGGGACTGGGGGTAAAGGAGTTGGTAACCACCCTCGATGCCTCCATGGCTATCGAGGAGATGGGTTTCAACGTCAGGCGTACCAAAATCGGGGATACCTGGGTATCGGAGGAGTTGAGAAACGGCGGCGATTTCGGCGGGGAAACATCGGGGAGCTGGATTTTCCCGGCTATCTCGCTCTGTCCCGATGGCATTTATGCTGCGGCGCAGATTGCGGCCCTCGCTGTCAGCCAAAAACTCTCCGATATGGTTGACGATATACCCGTTTACCCGCTGATTCGCGGAAGCGTCAGCAGCGAAGGCTTGTCCCTGTCCGGCCTCGAATCAAGCCTCATGAAAATGAACCCGATATCAATTGATAACACCGATGGATATAAGGCGAATTTCGGGGACGGCTGGCTGCTGATACGCGCTTCCGGCACCGAACCCAAGGTAAGGCTGACCGCTGAAGCCAGGACCGCGGAGAGGGCACAACAGTTGTACGATGGCGGACTAGCGGCGGTCTGGGATTCCGTAGATACCGGGGAGATAATAACGTGAAAGCGGTTATCTTAGCGGCCGGCGAAGGCAACAGGATGCGCCCGCTTACGGGCAACAGGCCCAAGGTGATGCTTCCCATTGGCAATAAGCCTATTCTGGAGCACCTGCTCATCGAGGTCAGAGAGGCGGGGATTAAGGAATTTATCTTCATCGTCGGCTATTGTGACGAGCAGGTAAGAAAATACTTCGGTAAGGGGGACAGGTGGGGAGTGGCCATCGATTATTCCGAGCAGCGGAAGCAGATGGGCACGGCTGACGCCGTCAGGATGGTGCGCGGCATGGTCGAAGGCAATTTCCTCACCCTCAACGGCGATGTTGTTATCAGCCGGCAGGATGTCGGCCGCTTGAAAAAAAACGACCGCAATACCATGAGCATTATCGAGGTCAAAGACCACCGGGGGCTGGGAATGGTCGAGCTTTCCGAGGAAAAGGTGGTCAAGATTTATGAGAAAACGCAGAACCCTCCGACCCTTATGGCCAATACCGGGATGTATCTCTTCACTCCGGAGGTGTTCGAAGCTATCGAGCGCACGGGGAAATCTCCCCGGGGAGAGTACGAAATTACCGATACCCTGCAGTTGCTGATGGAGACGGGAGACGAGCTGCATTACCAGGAGATAAAGTCGTGGCTCGACTTGAGCTACCCCTGGGATTTGCTACGCGGTAACGAGTCCGTGATAGAAGGGCTGGAGGCGCAGAACCTGGGCGAGGTTGAAGATAATGCGGTACTGAAAGGGCCGGTCGCAATCGGTAAAAACACGGTAATCAGGTCGGGCTCTTATATCGTCGGGCCGGTAATAATAGGGGAAGACTGTGAAATCGGCCCGAATTGCTATATCCGCCCCTCCACCGCTATCGCCGACGGCTGTCACATAGGTGCCGCGGTGGAGGTCAAGAACTCCATCATCATGAAAGGCACCAAGATTCCGCACCACAACTATGTGGGGGATAGCGTCATCGGCGAGGAGTGCAACCTCGGCGCGGGCACCAAAATCGCCAACCTGCGCCTGGACAAGGCGAATATATGCATAGCCGACATCGATACCGGCAGGCGCAAGCTGGGGGCGATTATCGGCGACCATGTGGAAACCGGTATAAACGTTTCTATCAATGTCGGCAGCGTAATCGGAAATAATACCTTTATCGGGCCGGGGGCGGTGGTCAGCGGGGTGATTAAGCCGGATTCAAAGATACATTAAGGGGTGGTCTATGAAACAGGCAATCGTTTTAGCCGCAGGCGAGGGACAGAGACTAAGACCGTTTACCGTAACCCGGTCGAAGGCGATGCTTTCCATCGCTGATAAGCCCATACTCCAGTTTGTCGTTGAATCGCTGGCGCAAAACGGCATCCGCGACGTGATTCTGGTGGTGGGCTACCGGAAAGAACAGGTCTATGACTACCTGGGCTCCGGGGAGCAGTTCGGCATCGCTATTACCTACGTAACTCAAGATACACAGCTGGGTACTGCGCATGCCCTGTTACAGGTAAAGGACATGGCGGAGGATGAGTTTCTGGTGCTTCCCGGGGACAACCTGATTGAGGCCCATACCATCGCCGACTTTATGGAGGTGAAGCCGCAGGCGGTACTGGTAAAGAGGGTCAGCGACCCCGTCAGGTACGGCGTCGTCGGCATGGAAGGGAGCGAGGTAACCGATATTATAGAAAAGCCGAAGGAAGCGGCAAGCAACCTGGTCAATACCGGAATCTACGCCTTTACCAGAGACGTTTTTAAGTTCGCGGAATCCGTGCTAGATATTCCGGATGCCCTGAACAACATGATAGCGGAGGGCCACACCATCCAGGCTCTTGAGACCTCGGGGACATGGCTCGACGTGGTATACCCGTGGGACATTATAAGCCTCAACGACGCCGTGCTTCAGAATATAAATGTTAGCCTGGGCGGTACCATCGAATCCGGAGCTTCGATAAAAGGGAAGGTCATGGTAGGCGAAGGTACGGTGGTACGGGCCGGCTCCTGTATTTACGGGCCGGCGGTTATCGGGTCGGGATGTGATATCGGACCCAGTGTATGTATCATGCCGGCTACCAGTATCGGCGATAATGTGGTTATCTCCCCGTTTACGGAAATTAAGAACAGCGTTATCGGCAATGATGTCGCCATCGGCGCCGCGTGTATTATCAGCGATTCCGTTATTGATAAAGGATGTGTGCTCAAGGGGCGTTTTACCGCTGTCGGCGGGCAGAGCGAGGTCAGGATAAACGGTGAAATCCCTTCGATACACGTAGGAGTTATGATGGGTGAAGATTGTACCGTGGAGAGCAATGTCACGGCGCAGCCCGGTGCTATAGTCGGTAATTACTCCCAGATACAGATTTCCAAGTTGATAAGCGGTCGTTTGCCGGACGGAAGCCTGGTATATTAGCCGTATCAAATACGTTTTGCCGCTGTTTAGTCACGGCGGCTCCTGGTAAGGAAAAGTTGAAGAATGTGTGGAATTGTCGGTTACATCGGAGATAAGAAGGCACAGCCGATTCTTCTTAATTGCTTGAGTAAGCTGGAGTACCGGGGCTATGATTCCTGCGGCATCGCCGTGCTGGCTGAAGGAATAGAGGTCCACAAGGATATCGTCAGGGTAAAAGCCTTGGCCAAGGCGCTGCCGTCGCTGGATGGCATGGCAGGCATCGGGCACACCCGCTGGGCTACCCATGGCGAGCCGTCCAAAGTGAACGCCCATCCGCAATGCGACTGTGCCGGTAAGATTGCCGTGGTGCATAACGGGGTTATCAACAACTTCAGGGAGTTGAGAGAAAAGCTGACGGAAGAGGGGCACACCCTGGCATCCCAGACCGATACCGAGGTCATACCCCACCTGATTGAGAAATATTATAACGGTGATTTTGAGGAAGCGGTGGGACTGGCCCTGAAGGATATCGAGGGTTCTTATACGATGATTGCCCTGATGGCCGGCGAGTCCCGCCTCATCGCCGCCAGAAAGGACAGCCCGCTGATTATCGGTATCGGCGACCGGGAGAATTTACTCGCCTCCGACGTGCCGGCGCTGCTGGATTATACCAGCCGTGTTATCTATCTGGAAGACGGTGATATCGCGGTGGTTACTGCCGATGATGTTACCATCAAGGGGAACGGCGTGGCTATCACCCGGGAAGAAAACAAGGTCTTGTGGAGTGTGGAGGATGCTCAAAAAGGCGGCTACGAGCACTTCATGCTCAAAGAAATACACGAGCAGCCCAAGGTGATACGTGATACTCTGGCCGAATATATCGCTGCGGCCGAACCGGCGGCTGACCTTACGGGAGTCGAAGGGGGCAGTCTTGAAGACATGATTATTCTCGCCTGCGGTACTTCGTATCACGCCGGACTGGTCGGTAAATATATAATCGAGGGGCTGGTCGATGTGCCCGTAAGAGTGGAGCTGGCCGATGAATTCAACTACAGCGGTCACGCCTCGGCCAGGAATAAAGCCATTGTTATTACCCAGTCCGGTGAGACCACGGACGCGCTCAAGGCAATCAGGAAGATGAAGGAAGCCGGCGGCCAGGTTATTGCCATCACCAATGCCGTGGGCAGTACGGCCAGCCGCATTGCCGACCATACGGTTTATACGCGGGCGGGACCGGAAATAAGTGTGGCGGCGACCAAGACTTTTATGGCTCAACTTATCGCCCTGTACTGGCTGGCTTTACCCTATTCCAGGGTGGATATCAGCAGACTGGACGACCTCGTCCTGGAGATGAGACAGCTGCCGGTAAAGGTCCAGAAGGTGCTCGATGACGAGGCACAAATCGCGGAATGCGCCCGTTACCTGGCCGGATTCGATAATGTATTCTTCATCGGCAAGGGTATCAACTACCCGGTGGCGCTGGAAGGCGCTCTCAAGCTGAAGGAAATCTCCTACATACACGCCGAGGGCTACGCGGCCGGTGAACTAAAGCACGGTCCGTTCGCCCTGCTGGGGAGCAATACTCCGGTTGTGGCTATCGTGGCTCAAGACAACACCAGCGAGCCGATGGTTACCAGTATCAAGGAAGTCAAGGCCAGGAAGTCACCGGTGCTGGCAGTGGTCGGTGAAGAAAACGAGACTATGGAAGGCCTGGCCGACTCGGTAATTACCGTGCCGCAGATCGACCCCCTGTTTTCCCCGGTGGTAAATACGGTGGCGCTACAGTTGCTTGCCTACTATGTGGCTAAAGAGCGCGGCTGCCCGGTGGACTTCCCCAGGAACCTGGCAAAAAGCGTTACCGTGGAATAGCAGTTAAGTCAGTTCTATCGGTACGGTGGTAAATCTCCTCTTGGCCAGTTTTTCGGCGGTTACCAGTACGGCTTCGGCATCATGGTTTAATTGTGACAGCACTAATATCATGGCTGGTGCCGATATATGCCTGGTGGCGGCGGTCATTGCTAAGGTCGCCGGGTGGTTTCTGGCTATCTCCTCGATAGAGTGGTGCTCAAAGTTAAAAATTTCCAGCAGCCGCCTGGCCGGCTCGGAATCCGTCTGCTGAAGCTGCTTGATATTCCGCCTTATTTTAGCGATGTTCGTTGGCTCCAGGTAGCGGTCGGCGAATTTGACAATCTCTATTTTTCTAATCAGGGAAAGAGCCTGCCGGAGTATTTCTAACGACTCGGTTATGCCGGTATTGAGGACGACATCCCGCTGGTTATACGCGGCCAGGGCGATGGGCGCGTTTTCCCGTGCCAGTGTCAGGGCTGCGGTCAGCAGGTTAAAGGCAAGGCTATCGGCCGCCTCTGCGTCGGCTACCGATAAATTGACCGCGATGATGACCGCCAGCTCTCCGGTTTCCTGGAACTCTCTTACTATCAATTGGCTCAACTTGAACGTGTGCTTCCAGTCGATGTGCCTTAAAGGGTCGCCGGGTTGATAGGTGCGGCTCTCCATGTAATCGATTCCCCGTCTATGGTTTGCGTAGTCCTGTGGCACACTCATTGAGGAAACGACTCCCGAGCCGGTCTGTTCCAGGTATTTCATGGCCAGCCATTCGGCGTATTTTGCCCGCGGTATTATATGCAAGTCGAGCGGCTCGAGCAGCTGATTTATCTGGACAAGACCGCGCGGGTCGAATGTGGATACGTTGAGCTGGGGGCGGGACTCTCCCGCCAGCGGCGGCGTGAAATTCAGTTCCAGGTTCGTACTGCCTTCTTCCAATATGACTTGCTGCGGCTCAACCTGTACCCAGGGAACGGTAAAACGGAGTTGGCTGTGCATTTTCACCCGCGAACGACTGGTCAAGTTCAGGCGGGTTCTGCCGGTGGTGCCGACGATTATCCTTCTCGCCATCGTATCGGCGCTGAAAGGCTGGCGGGGAATAGAGAACAGCACCCATAACATTACACATAGCAGATACAGCGCCAGGGCAACCCCGGTAAACAACAGAACGGGTCGGTCAACCACCGGCGATATCAGCATTACGGCCAGTACTGCAATCAAGAGAGACACGAAAGTATAGGTGGTATTTCTTTCACCTTTTTCTCTCGTGAAAGCTCGCGTGTGCAGTACGTTTTCCCGCAGGTAAAGGTCGAGCAGATAAAGAACGGGGAGGATAAGCGCGGTGGCAACGATTTGAGTGGCTATCGGTACGAGCGCCGTGACATGTTTCAGGCCTGATTCCAATGCCAGCGGCGCCAGGAATATTACCACGAGGGTAATGGCGATATTCCACCTCGGAGGCGGCTGACGAATCGCAATAAACAGAAGGGCTGCCAGCAGGACCATCGCAAGTACGATGTAAGGTAACGGCGCTATTACGGCAGTTGCCAGTAGGACCAGCCCTGCATATATCTGGGCTGACAATTGGTACGATGGCCTACGCATGGTCGATTTTGGGTACCGGTACCTGGGTGGCTACCTCACTAATGATATGCTCGGCGCTGATATCATCCATTTCCGCTTCCGGGCTGACCTGGATGCGATGGGACAGGGCGGGGGTAAGGATACTCTTTACATCATCGGGAATAACAAAGTCTCTTTCCTGCAGGAAAGCCCTGGCCCGGGCGCCTTTCAACAGGGCGATGGCGGTGCGGGTGCTGGGACTTATTGTGATGTCCTGATGGTGGCGTAAGCTATCGATAATTTCCAGTATATACCCGCGGACGCTATCGGAGACATGTACGTTTTTCACATCCTGCTGCAGCTTGATGATATCTTCCGGCGTCGTTATGGGCGTGGTATGCGGCTCCATGATGTCGTCAATATTTTTCAGAATCTCGTCTTCCTCTTCCTTGGTGGGGAGGCCGCTCCACGTACGGAACATAAAACGGTCTGTTTGCACTTCGCTTAGCTGCGATGTTCCGGGGCCGCCGTAAGGTATCTGGCTGGCGATAACGATAAATGGCTGTTCCAGCTTATGTGTCTCGCGCTCGATGGTAACCTGCTGTTCCTGCATGGACTCGAGTAAGGCCGATTGCGTACGGGGGGTGGTGCGGTTCAGTTCATCCGCCAGCAGGACGTTGGTAAAGATAGGCCCCGGCATGAACGTCGAGCTGCCGTCGCCGCGGTAAAGGTAAAATCCGAGTATATCGGACGGCAGCATGTCGGGGGTGCCCTGTACTCGCTTGAACGTGCCGCCGATAGCATGGGCGAAAGTACGGGCAACCGTGGTTTTTGCCGTGCCAGGGAGTCCTTCTATGAGTACGTGTCCCTGACTAAGCAGAGCCAGCAGAAGAAGCTCCTTGATATCGTCCTTGCCGACTACAACCTTGGATACTTCACGGAGTATATTTTTAAGTATTTCCTGCCCTTTTTCCCGGAGTTCCGCCATTACTTTCTCCTTTCATTGAGTTTATCACGTTTACCGTATAGCGAGAAAGAGGGGGTATCAGTTGTTTGTATTCGCTCTCTCCCTTCTATGCCATAATGGTATCAACGATAGTAAAATAACTGCTATTACCAGGACTACCGTCCCGGTGGGAGTGGCCAGCAAACGGCGTCCTTGCTGCAGCCAGCTCTTGGTGTGGTGGAGTTCCGAGTATGCCAGGTGGGATTGGTCGAGATAAACTGCGGATGACGTGGCTGCAATATTCTGGATAAAGCTATAATTATCTTCAATCATATACATGCCGTTGATAAAGAGACTGGGGTCGGAGACCAGTATCACCTCCCCGGAATTCAAATCGTGGCGTGAAATTACCGGCAGCGGCCCCGCCGGTTCATCGGCTTCCCGGGTGCCGTTGCCGTTATGGTCGAGGAAGCTGAACGGGGAGGACAGGGCAAGAGCCGTATCGGCGGTAATGTGGGCCAGACTGGTGGCGTGGTTCAGGACCAGATTATTGGTATTGGCGGTTAGAGGGTCGGGCTGGAACTGGTGAATCCTCGGGAAATACTCGTTAGGATGATTGATGAGCGGGTCGAGGAGGACATCCCCGCTGAAGCGTACCTTGAGCCCCAGGTAAGTTAGTATCTGGTTGCCGTGCCCGTAGTCGTCGGCGATTATCAACCTCCCCCCCTGCGAGACGAAGTTATTAAGCTGCCACAGTTCCGTGGAGGTAAAATCCAGGTAGGGGATAACGAGCAAACTGGTCCCGGAAGGAGAGGAAGGGATACCGGAAAGAGAATCAAGGGGTTCAATATCATATTTAGCCCGGATTTCATCAAGGCCGTTCCAGAAAGGATTGTCAACCCGGAAATCATCGTTCAACGGGAAAAACCAGACCGCCAGAATCACGGCGATTATCAGCGTCACGGCGACTATAATCAGAAAGCTACGGAGTCCCACTGTCAAGCTCCTCTTTTATATTTGAGGCAAGCTCTTCGGCCCTGGTGGCGGTATCGTTTTGTGGACTGTGGGCAGAATAGAGAGCGCTCTCGGTTATATAGGTCAACTCCGCAAAACGGTCGGCAGCTGCCGGTGAGGGCAGCCTGGTTGTATTCAGAAACTCTCGCAGGGTGGTATCCGGCGACATGATTACACCGGTAATTTTCTCCACGACTCCCAGGACGCTCCGGTAAGCTGAAATTACCTGTCCTTTAATACCGGTGAGTTTCGGGGTTTTTCCGGGTAACAGTCTTTCGACCGGGAGCAGTGCCGGGGTTGCTCCCACTTCGGTGCGCTCTAATATGCGGCTTTTCCTGCCTGCGGCCAGCCACAATACTGCTATTACGATTAATATGAAAAAGATGCTTAACGGGTTAACGGTAACTACCTGCCTTTTCACCTGGAACTCGGAACCGGTTGACTGCGGAGTATCCGCAGTTACGGTTATCTCACGGACGCCGACTGGCGAGAAATCGTAGGTGGAATTGCCGGGGGAAGTGCTGACGTAAAAAAGGTTGGTTGCCGGAGGCGCATCATCGGGCAGCAGGCATGTTTTAATCGTACCCCGGAAGCTGCCATCGTCGCTCGGGGCCGTAGTAACCGAGGCGTCATCGAGGTTAAAATTTATCCTAGCCTCATTGACAGGCCCTAATTCGCTATAGACTTTACCGCTGATTTCGATATCTCCGGGAGTAAGAACGAAAGAAGGCATAAGGGTCCTGATATATATAGGTAGCAGGGACACAGTGACATTCCGGTTTACGGAGGCACCGGAGTATCGTTCCATGGGGCTGACCTCGATTGTTAATACACCTGGCCCCGGCGGGATTTCATCGGTAGGCATTACCTCCAAGCTGAACCGGCCTGATACCGCTTCTTCGCCCAGCAGGGTATCATCTATCAACACCCTGGCGTTTCGCTTGGGATTCTCGTCGTCAGGAGTAACTTCACCGCTGATAGTAAATTGATGCCCCTTGTATATCTTCAGGGGTATGGAGACTTCCAGGTCAGTCCGGGAGAACATGGTGGTAATCGTTGCCGGAGGACTCTTACAGGCCAGATAATAGTCAACATCATCAACGGCAGGTGTATATAATGCCGTGACAGTCAAGCTCTCTTTATATATATATGGTAGCTCGATGACGACCGAATAAGTTCCGTCAACTCCGGTAACGGCAGTAGCCAGCGTTTGGCCATCAGCGACGAAGGATACCGTTTTGCCAGCAAGTGGTTTGCCGCCGCTGCTAAGCTTCCCGGAAACGGTCACGGTATTGCCTACATAAGCCGATTCCGGGTCGGCGCCGATACTGACTTCTGTGTGAATCAGCTGTTCTTTCAGTACGTATTGCGCGGAAAACTCATCATAGTGACTTTTCAGTGTCTCCATAAAGCTGTTGAGTCGTTTTATGCTTTCCTCCAGGTTTTGATGTGCCTGTTTAAGCTGGTTGGTAGCGGTTACCATAAAAACGCCCAGTATATCGCTCGAGCTTCTGGTGGCATCATCGATGCTATGCAGCAAGTTACGTGCTTTCTGAATATCAGCGTCTGCGTTATCCAGGACTTGTT
>CAYPYL010000003.1:0-18487 GCA_964414605.1 uncultured Dehalococcoidaceae bacterium | reverse complement strand
GTCTCAAGGGCACGAATATCGACCTTGTTACCGTGGCGTCCCTGGACGGCATCGGTGAAACCCACGATACAATCAGGGGGACGAAAGGGGCTTTCAAACTGGCCGCCGGGACCATCGGGAGGCTGATAGAGCTCAAGCGGAGTTACCCCAACCATTTCATCGGCGTGAAAACGACGGTCCTGCCGGAGAATATCGACAGCCTCGACGGCATCCTCGATTTCGCCGCGAAGGACGACCTCTTTACTATCATCTCGCCGGTATTTTTTACGGAGGCGCGGTTCCGAAATACCGACTCTAGAGAGTCCCTGCGACTCGGCCCCGCCGATTATGAAAAGCTCCTGCGCTTTTACGGCAAGCACGAGCTGGATACTAACTACTTCTATTCGAGGATACGCGGCTTTCTATCTACCGGGAGGAAAAGCTGGTCATGCACGGCCACTTATAACTACCTGTTTATCGAGTTCGACGGGACGGTATATCCCTGCGAGCTGCTCTCCGAACCAATCGGAAACATCAGAGAACAGAGTCCGGAGGCAGTCTGGCACGGCGCGTTGGCGCGTTACTGGCGAACGCGAATCGAGAAAACGGAACAATGCCGCGACTGCATCGAGCCGGGCGCCGTCAGGTACAGCGCCTGCGCCGAAGGCCGGCACTATCTGGGATTTCTCCGTGAGCTCGGCAGGGGACGCTACCGGGAGAGCTACCGCGGCGAAGGTTTTGTTAAATACCTCGGTAAATAACAGACTATCGGCGATACTACGCGCCGGAACCTAGTCGTACTTAATGACCCAGCGCCCGATTACCTTCCTGGCTAAGATAGCCTCCCGCACCTCTTCGAGGTCGTCCAGCGTGATGAGCCTGGTGACCAGCTTATCCGTCTTCAGGATACCGGTATTCATGACTTCCATAAGGCTGGGGAGGTCCTCGGTGGGATGAGTCTCTCCGTACAGCGTGCCTTTAATCGACTTAGCATGCAGCGGCGCGTAGAACAGGGGTACCGGGGTAGTCGAGTTGATGGAGGGAATCCCGATAGCTACAACCGTGCCACCCGCCCTCAAAGAGTACCACGCCTGCACCTGCGCTCCGGGGTCGCCGGTGGCCTCGACGGCAAACTCCAGTCCGGCACCGTCGGTGAGTTCCTTAATGTTAGTAACGGGGTCTTCTTTAGAGGAATCGATAAAGTGGGTGGCGCCGAACTCCAGGGCAATATCCCTCTTCGACGCCTCGATATCCACGGCGATAACCGGGTTGCAGTTACGCAGCGCCGCAAAACGTATGGCATTAAGGCCGATGCCGCCGCAGCCCCATACCGCTATCGAGTTGCCTTCCCGCGCCTGGGCTACGTTGACAACGGCCCCCCATCCCGTAGCCACGGAACAGCCGAGCTGGCAGAGTTGCTCCGGGGGCAGCTTGATATGGTCGGGGACTTTAATGGCGCCGACTTCCGGCATGATGCTATGAGTAGCAAAACCGGCGATAAAGCTGCCCAGTCCTACTCTTTTACCGTCTTTGTCCGTTAACCTTGAAGTGCCGTCCAGGAGATTCCCCTCCTGAAAGAACTTCGAACTCGTCTCGCACAGGTTGGGGCGCCCCCGCCGGCACTGATAGCAGCACCCGCAGGGCACCATCCAGCACCCGATGACGCGGTCGCCCGGCTTGAGCGTGGTCACGCCCGGACCCACCTTCTCCACCACGGCGCAGGATTCATGGCCGGGGACCATCGGCACGTCCTGCGGTATATAGCCCAGCCAGACGGAAGCATCGGAGTGGCAGAACCCGCAGGCCAGCATCTTTACCTGCACCTCCTTCTCCCGGGGTTCCGCTAGTTCCAGTTCCTCTATCTCCATGGGTACACCGTACTCGCGTAAAACGGCGGCTTTAATCTTCATTTATATCCTCCTTGCTACTACTCGCAGTACTGGATATCAGAGCTCGGATAAACGGCCACCCTGGCGCCGGACTTATGATTTTCGCCAAGCAGCTCCAGGACTTCCCGCCAATCTAACGCCATCACCACTTTATCCGAATCCTCCAGGAACCTTTTACTGGATAGCTCGGGATATTCGCTGAAGAGGATCAGCCTGTTCACGTTCGGCGGCGGCTTCATCTGGAGCTGGAGATGCCCGCCGATTTCGTTGCCGAAAGGCCCCATGAGATAGTGAGTCATCTGCCCTTCCGGCGCGTTGGCGATAAGGACGACGTCACCGCCCTCTTTTCTCACCGAGGGAAATGCTGCCAGCAGGCCGGTAATGGCCTCGTTGGCTTTGGCGAAGGTATTGGCGATGACGATATCTTGGTCCCTTGCCGCCTCTGTCAGATAGTTTTTCCCGGCTTCTTCGAGGGCGGCGGCATAAGTCGGGGTGGGGGCGCCGGCGAAGAGGACGGCCGTTTCCCCCCACATGTTGACGACGGCATCGATTATCATATCCAGCCCGATGATATCGCCGACTTCGTCAATATCACGGCGGCGGGGGTTATCTTTAAAAAGCCCCATGCCGGAAATCGTATCATCGAAATTCGATTGCTCGGCGGGTGAACGTGAAGAGTGCATGGCCACTATCGTTCCGTAGGCCGCCACTCCCGGCAGAATCAGCTTATTGCCGCCGCCGAACCCGGCCATGATGTGCGGCACAATCGAGCCGATGCCTATTTTCAGGTCGCACTTCATCACCTCGGCATTGATGCGCACCTTGATACCGCTGGAGGTGGTGCCGGCATAAACGCATTTGCCGTACGGGGCATGGTTATATACCGGGAACCGCTTGAGAACATCCTCGCCCAGCTTCTTCACAAAGTCGAGTCTGTCCATCGCCCCGTGACAGCCGCAGGCGGCGATAAAGCGTATCTGGCTGTCCCGGATACCGGCAGCGGCCAGTTCTTCCAGGACGTGGGGCACGATCTCCGCCACCCGCGTCACCCTAGTCATATCATCGAAGATGATAACCACCTCTTTTTTGCCGCGGGCATACTCCCGCAGCGGCGCCATACCGATGGGGTCGGCTATGGTCTTCCTTATTTCAGCCGCCTTCATATGGGGTCGATTATATCCCGCCATGTTGAAGACCTCCACCTCCCAGTTGGTGGGTAAGGTCAGCTCCAGTTCCTTTACGCCGTGCCAGGCGAGTTGGGGTAGGGTTATCTTATTGGACAAGTCAGACCTCCTTGCAGTGTGTTCAGACGTTCAGTCCCAGCGAATGTATGGCGAATTCGTGGTGCCCCAGCATCTCGGCTTTCGTCAATTTGCCGGAGGCAACCCCGATGATTTCATTAAATATCCGCTCGCCGATACTTTCAATCGACTCCTTACCGTCGAGTATATCGCCGGCGTTGATATCTATGTTTTCCGCCATGCGTCGATAAATCCCGCTGTTGGATGATATTTTCAGTACCGGGGCGGTCGGAGCGCCCAGCGGCGTTCCCCTCCCCGTGGTAAAAACAATCACCTGGGCGCCGGCGGCAATCATGCCCGTATTGCAGACGGCATCGTGGGCAGGGCTGTCCATAATCACCAGCCCCTTTTCCGTAGGTCTCTCGGCATAGTCCACCACCTGCCTGACGGTTGAAGTGCCGCCCTTGAGGACCGCCCCCAACGACTTTTCCTCGAGGGTGGTCAGGCCGCCTTCCTTGTTACCCGGCGAAGGCTCCGAGCTGCGAATATCCACCCCCGCCTCTCTGGCAATAGCCTCGGTGGCAGCGGTTATCTCCCGGATGCGTGCGGCAACTTTATCGTCGGCAGCCCTCCTGCACAACGCGTCTTCCGCGCCTATGAGTTCCGGCGTTTCCGTCAGGAAAACGGTGCCGCCCGCCGCTACCAGCCTATCGGCGGCGTTCCCCACGGCGGGATTTGCCGTGAGACCGGACAGCGTATCCGAGCCACCGCAGTTGGTGCCGACGATAAGCTCGGAGATGTCCGCCGGCTCACGCTTCGCCGATGCGGCTTCTTCCAGCAGTACCGCCGCCAGCGCTTTTCCCCTTTCAACCGCGGCCGTAGTGCCGCCTTCGGCCTGGATACTCAATACCTCTAATCGCTGGCCTTCTCCGGCTATCTCCCCGGCAATCAACTCCGGGGTAATCAACTCACAGCCCAGCCCCACCAGCAACACCCCGGCTACGTTGGGGTGGGCACAGAAACCGGACATCGCCCTGATTATATGCTCTTTCTCCCGGCCGAGATGGCCGCAGCCGTGAGGATGGGTAACGCTGACCGTCCCGGGTACAGCCCGGCTTATCATTTCTGCCACCGATGATGCGCAGATTACCGTGGGAAATACCAGTACGTGATTCCTCGTCCCGATACGGCCGTTCCTGCGTCGGTACCCCGCGAAATTCACGGTCTATCCCCCCTACCTCTCAAGCCTTCAACGTTATGGAGATGCACGTGCTCCCCCGTCTTTATGTCCTCCGTGGCCCGCCCGATTGTTTCCCCGTACTTGATTATTCTCTCACCTGCCTGTATATCCCGTAGGGCAAACTTGTGACCGAAGGGAACGGGCTGCAGCAGCGCTATATCAACCGCGCTATTCTCAATTTCAACGGAGACCTTCTCGCCGCTTTGCAGCGGCCTTACCACCGTGGCGACATTATCTTTCCTGTGCAGTACAAGCGCACTTAAGGACATCACGATTTATTATCGCAGGGCGGGAACACCAATTTCAAATCGGCCGCTGTAAAACATCCTTAAAACCGTACCAACGCCGCCGGACAAATTTTATAAATCGTTTACATACCGCAGTGCAAAATTAACCGATTATTTACCCTGCCGATGCTATATTTTCGCCACATGGCAAATATTTTTAGACCATATCACACCTGTTTCCTTTCATTTGCCTACCTCAAGGAAGGTACCGAAATGAGAAATATCAAAGTGGGTAAGGGTAATTAGCGATGAAAGTAAGAACTAAATTATTGATCACCTTCTCCGTAATCATAGCCCTTTTGTGGGCAATCGGCTTTTATACGTGGAGCATCTTCGGAAACCTGAATGAGCAATTCAGTACCGTTGAAGAGGATATTATCCCGGACGCTATCGCCATGACCGAGGTGGAAAAGCTGTCCAACGAGATATACCGCGAAGTCACGGAATATCTCTACCATGACATGGAAGACGCTAAAGACACCGCCCTGACCAGACTGGAGCGTCTTGAAGAAATTGGATTTGAATACCTGCCGATTCAAGCATTTCCCGGAATAACGGCACACGGTAAGGACTGTATTCTTGCCGGCAAAATATACGACTTTTATTTTTCCACCACCTGGCTGATCAATCTTAAGGAGCGCGGCGCCGGATATAATCAACTGCTGGCGCGCGACCGCAGTATGTCCCTGCCAGCGCTACTCGAAATGCAGGAACGGGCCGGACAACTGAAAGCGGCCAGCATCGGGAGTCTGGCGCTGACAAGAACGACTTTTAATAGAGCGTACAGCGACGGTTTGCGTTCAATCTTCATCAGCGCCGGGGTGGTTACATTAATCGTCCTTGTAGCCGCTGTTCTCACGACACGGTCAATCTTAAATCCGTTACATGCCCTACACAAAGGAACCGAGGTAATCGCGCGGGGTAATCTCAATTATAAAGTGAATACCGAAGCCAAGGATGAAATAGGAGAACTCTCCAGGGCTTTTGACCAGATGACGCAAAGCTTAAGCACCAGCATGACCTCGATAGACGACCTCAACCGGGAAATTAACGAACGCAAGCTGGCCGAAGAGAAACTGCGGGAAAGTGAAAAATTTACGTCCAGTCTGATGGAAAATGCCCCCCACGCCACCATGGTCGTTGATCCGGATACGTCAATCCGATATGTCAATCCAGCCTGGGTAGAACTGAACGGCTGGACCAGCTCCGAAATAGTAGGCACGAAAGCCCCTTATCCCTGGTGGCCTGATGAATTCAAGGAAGAGTTTCACAGTACGTTTAAAGAGGCTATGAAACAGGGCAACGGCAGTGGTGAGATATTTGCCCAGAAAAAGAACGGAGAAATCTACTGGATAAATATGAACTGGGCTACTGTAACCCATAATGGAGAGGTACAGTACCTGCTGATAAATTCCGTGGATATTACCGAACACAAACGGGCGGATGAGGCGCTAAAAGAGTCAGAGGAAAAGTTTTCCAAGGCTTTCAACGCCAGCCCTGAAGTAATAACTATCTCAAAGCTTAAAGACGGCACCATTCTGGAAGTTAACGATACTTTCACGCAGAGCACGGGGTTTACTCGTGAAGAAGTGATTGGCCGCAGCGGACCTGATATAGGTATCTGGGTAGATAAACGCGACCGCGACGTAATAATCAGCAAACTGAAAAAGAACGACAACGTCAGAAATCAGGAATATAAATTCCGCAGTAAATCGGGTAAGCTGCTTACCTCTCTGTTATCTGCCGAGATTATCAACCTCGGCAACGAACCGTGCCTGCTCATCGCCACGAACGATATTACCGAGCGCAAGCAGGCCGAGGAGGCGCTGGCCGAAAGCGAGGCGAAGTTCTCCGCAGCCTTCCGCTCCAGTCCCGACGTGATGACCATCTCGAAGATGAAGGACGGAAAATATATTGAGGTCAACGACAGTTTCGTTCACTTCACCGGTTATTCCCGGAAAGAATTAATCGGCCACAACCTCGAAGAACTCAATATGTGGGTAGACCAGAAGGAACGGAAGAGGATGGAGCAACTCCTGACCCAAAAAGGTAAAATCAGACACGAAGAACTCCGTTTCCGCATGAAATCGGGCGAAATCTGCACCTGGCTCTGCTCGGCGGACATCATCAACATCGGCGGTGACCCGTGCATGCTCTCCGTCGCCACCGATATCACCAAGCGCAAGCAGGCCGAGGAGGCCCTGCGCGAATCGGAAGAGCGGTTCTCCAAGGCGTTTCGCGCCAGCCCCGGCTCAATGTCCATAAGCAGACTTAAAGACGGCAAATTTATAGAAGTCAACGAAAGCTTCCTAAGGGATAAAGGCTTCACCCGGGAAGAGGTAATCGGCCAGACCTCCGTGGAACTGGGCATCTGGAGAGACCAGAACCACCGAGAAAGAATATTAACGATGCTCCAGGAGCAGGGCAGAGTTCATAACGAACCCACCACGTACCGTACTAAATCGGGCGAGCTCCGCACGGGATATACCTCCGCAGAATACATCAGCCTGGGCAACGAACCGTGCGTAATCTTCCTGACCACCGACGAAACCGAGTTGAAGCAGGCGGAGGAACAGCTGCGCCTGCTAAGTACCGTCACACAACAGGTATCTGATTCCATTGTGATTATCAATGCCGATTTCAAAATAACGTACATGAACCAGGCGGCTCAAGGCCTGTTCGGTTATACTTTGGAAGAGGCAAAGGGCAATTTCCTGGGGCTCTTCGATGCCAAACCGCCGAGTGAAAAAGAAAAAGAACATATTAGAAATCTTGTCACCAGCGGCAAGGTATACAGTTCCATAGCCACTAAAAAACGCAAGGACGGCAGCCTTCTTATCTGCGATTGCCGGCTCTCCTCCCTGTATGACGAAGAGGGTAAGCTCTTCGCATATCTGGACGTTCAGCGTGACATCACCGAAAAGAAAGAGGTGGAAGCTAAATTACAGGAACAGAAGAAATTAATCGAACGTATCCTGGCCACTATGCCGGAGGGCGTACTTGTCATTGATGGTACCGACCGCATATTACTCGCCAACGAAGCCTTCTGTGATATATTCCACACAGGCAAGAAGGCTATAGCGAATAAACCGCTCGATGAAATAATACCGGTAACCCAGCTGCTCAAGCTGTACAAGGCGGTAAAACGCAGGGACAAAGCTAATACTACACTTGAGTTCAGGTTCCAGGTAAAGGACATCGAGAAGAGGATTGTCTGCGTCATTACCAGAATGAACGGGGGCAGGACTCTACTCACCTTTTCCGACGTGTCCCAGGAAAGAGAAGAAGAGGAAAAGCTGTATCTCACCGACCGGCTGGCTTCTATCGGGGAAATGGCCGCCGGCCTGGCACATGAGCTTAACAATCCTCTGACTGGCGTACTGGCTTTGTCCCAGCTGCTCATCAGCAGCGACATTCCGGAAGAGCACAAGGAGGATTTAGAGTGCGTCTACAACGAGGCCAAGCGCGCCGCTAACATCGTGAAAAACGTACTCCTTTTTACCCGAAATAATAATTACGAAAACGGCCACGCCTCCGCGAACGAGGTAATCAGGGATGTTTTGAGGCTGCGCGAATACGAAGAAACGGTGAGTAACATATCAGCATTTACCAAGCTCCAGGAAGACCTGCCTGATATCTCGATAGATAAGTTCCAGCTACAGCAGGTCTTCCTCAATATCATCCTGAACGCCGAAGCCGCCATGAAAGAAGCCAACCGACCCGGCATACTGAAGGTTTCTACGGAAAGGGTTAACAACCACATTAACATTCATTTTAAGGACAACGGGTGCGGCATGAAAAAGCATATTCTGCCCCGCATATTCGACCCGTTTTTCACGACCAAAGAAATCGGCAAGGGCACCGGCCTTGGCCTTAGTATCTGTTACGGCATAGTAATGAAGCATGGCGGTAAAATCAGTCTGAAAACCCGCCCGAATAAAGGTACTACCTTCACCATAAGAATGCCTGCCTTGCTTCAGGAGACATAAAAAGAGGAAGTGGAAAATGGCAGCAGAAACAAATCAGAGAATACTGGTAGTAGAGGACGAGCCTGTCATCGGCAATGTCTGTAAAAAAGTACTGACCAGACAGGGATTTTCAGTCGACGTGGTTTCCAACGGGGAAATGGCTATCGATAGTATTCACGACCGGCGCTACGACCTGTGCATCCTCGACCTTCGTATGCCGGGTATCGACGGAATCCAGTTATACAGATATCTCACCGCTAACAGCCCGAGATTAAGCCAGAGCATTATTTTCACCACCGGGGACACCTCCAGCAACCAGATCTCCGGGTTTCTCAACGGCTCCAAGAGGGTATACCTGGAAAAACCCTTTACGCCCGATGAGCTCGTTGCCGCCGTGGAAATGGCCCTTAATTAACGGGAAAAGATTTTTACAAAGGGGAAATGGGAAATGGTTACAGCACCTGCTAAAGAGAATATTCTAATTGTGGATGATGAGAAAACGGTACGCCGAAGCCTGAACAGATGCCTGACCCTGAATGGCTTCGCCTGCAAAGAGGCCAGCAACGCCGAAGAAGCAATGGGCTCTCTGAAAAATAATCCGGCTGAACTGGTCATTCTTGATATTATGATGCCGGGCACGTCAGGCAGCGAACTGCTGCCCCAGTTGAAGGAGGCCTTTCCCGATACCGCGGTGGTTATGGCTACGGCCGTCGTGGACCCGGATACCATTATAAAATGCATGAAAAACGGCGCCTATGACTACATTACCAAGCCGTTTGATATCAACCAGCTGATATCAGATATCCAGATGGTACTGGAAAAGAGAAGGCTGGCGCAAAACCTTAAAGAGAAGAGACAGGTACTGGAAGGTAAAGTCGAAAAACAGGCAAGGGAACTCCAGGATCTCTTTATAGATGCCATCGAATCACTGGTAGGCGCCCTGGAAGCCAAGGACAAGTACACGGCGGGGCATTCGCGTAGAGTTACCAAAATAGCCGTCGATACAGGGAAAGCCCTGGGGCTTGCCGGCGAGGAACTGGAGAACCTGCGCTGGGCCGCCCTCCTTCACGATATTGGCAAGATCGGCATAGACCCGAGTGTTCAAAATAAACCAGGAACACTGACACCCATAGAATATAACTATATTCTGACCCATTGCAGCATCGGCCCTAGTATTGTGGAGCCGCTGGTAAACAAAGAGATAGTCGAGGCTATTAGACATCATCACGACAGTTACGACGGGACAGGTATCAACCAGAAGGTAGCCGGCGAAGATATACCTCTCGGTGCCAGAATATTAACTGTGGCGGATTCCTTTGATGCGATGACTTCCGACCGGCCCTATCGAAGTGCCATGAACGCCAGCAAAGCCATCAAGGAAATAAAAAAGTGTGCCGGTACCCAGTTCGACCCAGTTGTCGTTAAGGCCTTCCTGAAAACGCCGATTATCAATTCCCTGAATGACTAACGAGGGCCGGAACCGGCGAGAATGACTTAAGTAACGGGTGCACATGACGAATTTACTATTTACACCGGTCACCTGCGAGCGAATAATAATTAGTGGGAAACTGTATTTTTTTCAAGAAACTGTATTGATTTAGCGGTACGGGGAAAGCCGTGCTGCTTTAAAACGACGGGGTATATTTATGAGGATGAAGGGTGAAAAAGGCTTCTCACTGGTTGAAACGCTGGTGGCCTTGGCCCTCCTTGGCTTAATAAGCGCCTCTTATCTTAGCGGCGTTGCCCAGACTTCCACCGCGCGCTCTACCGCCGATGAAAGAGTATCCGCTAAAATCCTGGCTGAAACCATCATGGAAAGCGTGAAAAAACAGACCTTTTTTTCCACATATAACTTCACAATCCCGGAGGAATACGAGGGCTACACGGCCACGATTAACGCCACCAGCGAAAGGAACGACAATATCCAGAAAATCACCGTAACCATACACCACCTTGGCGATGATGTACTCGTTCTGGAAAATTACAAGGTGAACCGATGATATTCCGCAATATTATAAAATACTTAAATAAAGACCAGAGAGGAATGACACTGGTTGAAATACTGGTCTCCATAGCGATTGCCGGCATCATCAGTCTTGGCGCCACTTTAGCCAACGGGCAGATCCTGAACCAGACAACCCGGAATAACGACTTTACCACCGCCAGTCGTCAGACCCTCAACGCCCTTTACTGGATTGGCCGCGATACCCAAATGGCGCATACCATAAACGGGACCTCCGGGTTTCCTGCCACTTCCTCTCTGACTTTGATATGGATCGATTGGGATAATACCGATTATGAGGTTGTCTATTCGGTAACGGACGGCAAACTCACCCGCAGCTACACCGCAGGCGAAGCCGGCCCGAGTGTGACATTTATTGCGGACCATATCAACTCCGAGGCGGATAAGACCTACTGTACAACGGACAACGGCACACTGACCCTGACGATTACCGCGAGTGTCGGCGAAGGCGACAGAATAATCGATGTCACCAAAAAACGGGTAATTACTTCCAGACCTAACCTGTAGTAACCGGGGCGGGCTGTACCATGAGAAAATACTTTAAGTTAATACACACCGGGGGTTCATCCGATGAAGCGGGCTTTGCCCTCATCATCGTGCTGGTTCTGCTGCTCCTGGGCAGTCTTACCATTGTGCCGGTTTTAGCTCATCTTAGCAACGCCCTGAAATCCGGCAAAATCTACGAAGAAAAAACCAATGAGCTTAATACCGCCGATGCCGGCATTGAGGACGCCATATGGCGTATAAAGTACGACTTTATGGGGCTTGACTATGATGAATACGACTACGCATCCGCCTGGCCGTACGAGACGGATAATATCAACGGGATGATGGCCGATGTGACCATTCAGAACATCTGGGTTCCGGCAGAGGCTACGCCAAACGCGACTCTAGCCAGAAGCATCATCGAATCAGGAAAGCTTGTGGTGGTCGGTACCGCCGGCGGTTCTACCGCGCTGCCGTACAGCATCAAGATTGACTACACACCCGCTGAAGGCGATAATCTAACCGTAAAATCGCTCGGTGTATGGCTGCCGGGTGGCTACACATACGTAGAAGAATCATGCAGCCTGCACCCGGGTGATTTTGACCCCCCCGCCGAACACCATCCTGATTCAGAAAATGTCTCCGATGTCAGCGGTGGTCATACCGTGGTCTGGAGCTACGTCGAATCGTACCCTCTCTTTACCGCCTTCCCCGGGGTCGACTCCGAGGTGATGCCCATGAGCCTTGAGTTCACCTTTGAATACGACCCGCCGGCAGAGTACCCCGACCGCCTGCCCGCAGCCATCGCCTGGATAACCACCGATATGAACGCCGGCTCCTTCGGCTACCCCAATCCTAATGACGTACCTATTTCCTGGGACGTGGACACACGTATCTTTGAAATTAATTCCGCAGCCGGCGATACTTCCATTCAGGCCTATTCATCCAAGTGCGAACTGCGTCAGCTGGGAGACGCTGTGGCCGGGGACTACATCGCCATAGGTAACTCACTGATGACGGACGATATTTCGGACTGGTGGGATATCCGCGATACCTGGCATGAATCCAGTAGCTACACTCTCACCACCGTACCGGAAAACGGCGATGCGTTGAAAGCCTATCTATACTGGGCGGGGTGGCGGAATAATGATAAGAAAGTAGAACATTTTACAGATACCTGCACCAACCTGGATACTAACTGGACTTACGGCAGCCCGACCGCCTGGAGTGTTGATTCCGACCATTTCAAGGCTGAATATACCGGCGGCGGGGATACCGCCAGAGTCCTCTCTCTGAAAACCGCCCAGGACTTGTCCGGTTACGCACCGGGATCCATCATTCTCTCCTGGGAGCAGTCCACCGACGAGACCACAGTGTTCTCGGAAAGCTGTAATGACCTGGATGACTGGGATTACGGCGCCGCCTGGGAAGAAAATAACAACCGCTTCAGGGGGAAGTCCGGCACCGGTCCGGACGACCCGGCCAGGCTATTGAGCTTGAAAACCGGCACGAAAGACTTGAGCCCCTATGCCGGAAAAACGTTAAACATTTCCTGGGATGTATGGGAAACCGACTGGTGGCTGGGAAGTGGTGAAGGACTCGATTATGCTTTCTCTTCCGACAACGGCAGTAACTGGAGCGATTACGAGGAGGTCTTCCGGGACGATATAGATGGAACGATGAACTTCAGCACGGCCATACCCGGTGACTACCTGACCAATGGTTTTAAGGTGCGGTTTAAGCTGGTAGGTTTTACCGGCTCCGATTACTGCTATATTGATAATATTAAAATAAATACCGAATTTGCTCCATCATGCGGATTCGACTTTGCCCTGTCAGACGATGGCGGCAGTACATGGAGTGACTACATCGAGGCATTCCGCGGCGACCTCGGCAGCTCGTCATCTGAATACATTTATTATCTCCCCACCGTATACCAGACCGCCAACTTCAAGTTCAAATTGAAGGTGGTGGGCGGCAGTACCGACGATAAAATATCCATCGATAATATTAAAATACTAAACCTTCCCCCGGATAATTCAGTTGACTTTACGATAAGCGATGGTACTACCCCGCACGCGGAGAACGTAACCGCGGAGCGAAACTACGTTATGTATAACACCCTCTCCGGCAGTCCCGAAGGGTTTTCCTACGCCTGCGTGAAGGAAGTTACCGACCTGGTACAGACCTACCCCGTCGATGAAGGGGAGGAGCACCATACCGGCAATGCGATTTACCAAGTCGGCAACGCCCTGGCAGATATCAATTCTAACCTTTCTTTCGCCGGCTGGTCACTTATTATCATCTATACGAGCCCGGAAACAGCGGGGCACTACCTCTACCTCCGCGATACCGACTTTACCTTCCATACCGGCACCGGCGAGAGTTTGGACTTTGACAACGATGGCACAGAGGGCGGGTACATCACCAACTTCGTTATACCGGAACCGATTACGGACAAGTTCGGTCAGGTGATTGAGACGGTAGCCGCCAAGATGACCTGCTTTGTAGCCGAGGGTGATGATAAATGGACAGGCGATTATATAGAAATCACCGGTGAGCAATCTGGTCAGAGCATGAAGCTTTCCAACGACCAGAGCCCCGAGACCAATGTCTGGAACGGTAAGTTTCCTCCCCTCGGGTCAACCTGGGATGGCGTCGACATCGATACATTCGAGATACTCTGGGATGACAACATATTAACACCCGGTGACAGCATGTTAGAGATTGATATGTTCTCCCCTCAAGATGCCTGGAACCTGGTGTATATCATCGTATCAATCCGCAGCGAGACTGTTACCGGCGGCACGAGCCACTATATAATAGACGGTTCCTAGGAATTTTCCCGGTCTGAACTGCGCCTTTCTTCCATTTCGTAAAGCTTCCCGATGACAAACCGGACATGATTATCACAATTCTTGAAGAGTCCGGACTCTACCGCTAGCTTTATCTACGTTGCGCTGGTGCGGAACCTCCAGACAGCTATCACACCGAAGACGACGGCAAAGCCCAGCAGTGCCAGCATATTCGGCACCGCGGCTCCGAAATCGGCGCCAAAGACCATCAGCTTGTTAAATCCGGAAATAGCCCAGGCATGAGGTGTTATCCTGGCAATATTCTGGAGCCAGTCAGGGTAGAGGAAAAGCGGCCACCAGCACCCGCCAAGGGGCGCCAGTACCAGCGCCGTAATAACCCCCAGCGAACTGGCGCTGCGCTGTGTATGAACCAGGGTCGCCAGCATCAGGGCACAAGCCGAGGACATAATAACCATGAGCAGGGAGAGGATGATAACGGCAAGCGGGGACAGCCCGAGGTCGACATGAAAAATCAGGATGCCGAACACCCAGAATATGATGATCTGTATCAGCCCCCGGATGGCTATACCTGTATAGATGCCTCCCAGCAGTGACTCCCGTCGTACCGAACTGGCCAGCACCCGCTCCAGGGTATTGTTCTGCCTCTCGCGGACGATTGTTTCGGCGGTGATAACCGCGGCGAAGAAGACGAACATGACCAGGTACCCCGGAATAACATAATTGGCCGGATTCTCCGCCTCAACATCCCCTACCTTTTCCGTCCTGAAAGTCAGGAAAGACGCTTCCGCCCCGGCGGCACCCGCGGCAAATATCTCCCCCATTATCTTCTGAACAGCCTGATTGATACTGTCGGCGTCCGCCGGGATAACGCCGCCCTCGACCATGAGCGCCACGCTGGCATTAATGATTACCTGGTGCGTGCCTATCTGCGAGGCTATGGCCGAAGCCAGACCGTTCAGGGCAGCCCGGGCATTGACGTTACCGGCATCGGCAAATACCTCCAGCTGCGTGCCGGAACCGCTTGCCAGAGCCTGTGTAAAATCGGCCGGAAAGGCGATAAATCCGGCCATCTCGCCTTCCTCGACGGCGCGGCGGGCTTCATCATAATCTCTATCCCACACTATTACCGGCTCGCCGGGCCCCAGCCTGGCCTCGTCTACCGTCTCCATCGCCCCGATTATCTGATAACTCAAAGAGCCGGAGGCCTCGCGGGTGACCATATGAAGCTCCAGTCGCTCGTCCTCGCTGCCCACCCCTCCCAGGAGAAAATTGAACAGGATAATGAAGAGGAAGGGAAAGACGATGAAAAAGAATACCGACTGCCGGTCTTTGACGAATATTTTCAGGTCTTTGAGGGCGATAAACCATATATGCGTCAGATGTTTCATAACGTGCTACTTACCCCCGGAAACGACCTTGAAGAATACTCGCGAGATGACCAGCCCCACCACAATTACTCCGGCCATCACTATCAAGGGCAGGGTGGTATCCCCCAGGGAGCCACCTTCGGCGATTATCGTCCTCAAGGCATCATTGGCATAGGTATTGATGGAAACCTTGCTGATGGTATCCAGTATCGTACCCTCGGATATCTCGAAGAAGGTGCCGCCCAGCATGACCATAACCATGGTAAAGACGACGCCTATCCAGCTGGCACCCTCTTCGCTCCGGGCGACCGACGCAATTATCATCCCCAGGGCGGACGCCGCTGCAACGTACATAATGGCGAAGACCAGCGATTCCAGAAAAGATACGGGGGTAAAAAGCCGGAACACCGCGTACGAAAGGCCCAGCAGTACCACCGTCTGGACGAGGCCGCGGCTGAAACTCGCCAGAAATTTGCCGAAGAACAGCTCCCCCACGCTAAGTCGCGTGGTAAGTAGCCTTTCCAGGGTGCCCCGCTTACGCTCCTCTACTATCGTCCGGGCGCCTATGGTGAGGGCGAACAGGACATACATGGTAATGATGCCGGGCAGGTACTGGGCGATGAAATCCGAGCTGCCGCCCACAACTTCTTCAACCACGCCGACAGCCGGCTGTTCCCGTTCTTCTCCCATGTATTTCTGCACCGTGATATTGATGCGGTCTTCCGGGATTCCCGTTCCTTCCAGACCGCTTCTTACCTGCTCGCGCACCTGGAATTCCTGGTTCATCTCTTCAGCCACGCTCCGGATTATGCTGGCGAGTATCTGCCCTTCCTGCCCGCCGTTGCCCCTCTGTCTGAAAATTAGTTCCGTTTTTCCGCCGGATGCCAGCGTATCCGAGAAGCCGGACGGAATATAAAGAGCTAATAAAAGGTCGGACCTTTCCAGCTTGCCTTCCGCCTCCTTCGCCGTCTGAAGTTCGACATCAATGCCTTCGATATCATCCAGCTGCTCCACGAATGACGCGGCATAGCTGCCGCCGTCCTCGTTCACGATAACGGCGGTGGCTTCGAATATGGTATGTCCCCCGAAAGCGCCGTACATCAGGGCGAAGGTAACTATGGGTAGCAGCAGGCTGAAAGCCAGGTCGCCTTTGTCCTGCAAGTACAGTCGGACTTCGTTCAGGGTGATATATAATGCTCTTTTCATGTTACGGTTAATCCCGCAGGCTGCGACCCGTCATTTTGAGGAAGACGTCTTCCAGGGTAACCTGTTCCGGGGAGCCTATCTGCGACTTGAGATTGCGCGGCGTATCCATCGATATTATTTGACCGCCGTCCATTATAGCTACACGCTTGCAGAGACGGTCGGCCTCTTCCATGTAGTGCGTGGTATAGAGGATGGTCATGCCGTTCTTCCGAAGACCGAGGATATTCTCATAGATATGGTTTCGTGACTGCGGGTCTATGCCCACGGTGGGTTCATCCAGAAAGAGAAGCCGGGGATTGCCCATAAGGGCGATGGCCAAATTGATGCGGCGTTTCATGCCCCCGGAAAATTTACTCACCTTTCCTTTGGCTCTATCCTGCAGTCCCATGAGCTTTAGATTGGTCATAGCCTGTTCCCGGGCATCTTTACCGTTAAGCCCCGCCATCCGACCGAAGAACACCATATTATCCATTGCGGAGAGGTCCTCATAGAGCGCCAGGTCTTGAGGGCATACCCCGATGATACTGCGAACTGCATCAGCTTCGCGCCGCACGTTATGCCCCCCGATAATTATTTCGCCGCTATCGGCCCCCAGGACGGTGGAAAGCATGCGGATAGTCGTTGTTTTACCGGCGCCGTTGGGTCCGAGCAGGCCGAATATCTCGCCTTTCTCTATTGTAAACGAGACGCCGTTGACCGCTCTGATATCATTGAAACTCTTATAAAGGTCCTTTGCCACCAGGAATTCTTCAGCCATTTCCTCACCCCCGCTGTACTCGATAAACAGATAATATTATGGAGATATTATATACTCTGCCAAATACAGTTACAAGATAGTAAGAAGCCCCAGCCAATTAAAACCGGGGCTTCTCGCAACGGGCTATATTTTTATTTATTAGGGATAGAGTACATTGGCAACGTCATCCAGGCCGAGTTCGATGAGCCTTTCCTTGCTGGGTTTACCGGTCTTGGTATCCCAGTCCAGAGCCTGATAATATTCATTAAACAGGTCATCCCTGTTCAGAGTAATCCCGGCGCGCGGGCCTTCTGTCTTGGGCGGAACGCCCATCATTCTGTCCGGGAACACCCACGGCGTTTTCAGACCCTCACGGATATTGAACGCCTGCCGGATAGCATCGATGCGCTCCCCGGTCTTGAGCATCTCTTCCCGTGTGATGTCCCAGCCAGTTATGGTCTGGAAAGCCTCCAGCAGCTGATCGTAATGCATATAACCATCACCGATAACTATCATGCAGATACCGGCGGCGTTATAGGCGACCGAGATATTAGAGCCAATCTTATGGGGCACACCCCGTCCTTTAAACGAACCCATATCGAACGGGGGTATTGAACCTTCAGGCAGAGGACCTTCACCACTCTGGGTATGCCGGCCGGGAGTCGGCTCCGCGCCGTAGCCTATGGCGAACCCGGGGCCGCCCCTGGAGTCATGGGCCGGCACTTCCTGCCCGCCGATATGCATGGCGTATTTCTCGGAGCCCTTGCCGATTTTCGCCGCAGCTTTCTTGACGCCGTCGGCGATAATATCGCCGAAACCCTCGCGTTTGGCCAGCTTTTCCGTCATGGCTATGATGGATTTATGATTTCCCCAGGTCATTTCAAGGCCATCGGTATCTTGCTTGGTAATGATACCGTTCTCATAGCACTCGATGGTGAAAGCGATAGATGCCCCTGTGGAAATAGTATCCAGGCCGTAGCGGTTGCAGATGTCATTTGCCTTGATAATAGAAGCCAGATTACTGTTCCCCAGATTGGAGCCGAACATCGCCAGCGTCTCGTACTCGGGCTTGTGAGCGCCCTCCTCATACTTATAATCGCCGGTCCCTTCCTTCATGAGGCCGCCACAGCCGATGGGGCAGTGCCAGCAGCCGTACTTCCTCTGCTGCTCCTCCTTGACCGCATCGCCGCCGAGGTTTTTATAGTCGGGCAGGTCGATGGTCGCCACGCCCCCCCAGTTCTTGCAGGGC
>CAYPYL010000002.1:15168-19883 GCA_964414605.1 uncultured Dehalococcoidaceae bacterium | reverse complement strand
AAGTAATCCGGATAATATGAGCGAAAAACGTCTTTTAATACTGGGCGCGGGTGAGGAACAGGTGCCCGCCTACGAATTTGCCCTGCGGATGGGACTGAAGGTCGCCGGACTGGACATGAACACGCAGGCGCCCGGATTACGACTGACGCAGGAAAGAATCATCGCCAGTACCCGCGATACGGACAGCGCGATGCAAGCGGTGAAGGATTTCCACCGGGAACACCCCATCGACGGAGTGATGACCATCGCCCATGACGTCCCCGTAACCGTGGCGATAATCGCCGAAGAACTCGGCCTGCCGGGGATGCCGGTAGCATCGGCCAGGCTGGCCGCCAACAAGCTGCTCCAGCTTGAGGCATTTCAGAAGAAAGGCGTACCTGTGCCGAAATTCCGCGAAATCAGGACGACGGAAGAACTGAAGGACGTCATTAACGGGTGGGGCTACCCCCTGGTCATCAAGCCACTGGACAACCGGGGGGCGAGGGGCGTCTTGAGACTAACCGAACAAATCGACACGGAATGGGCTTTTCAGGAATCGCTGGCGCAGTCACAGACCGGGTCTATCCTGGTGCAGGAATTCGTGCCGGGCTACCAGGTAAGCTCGGAGACGCTGGTCGTCGACGGTAAATGCTACACGGCCATGTATTCTGGGCGTAACTACGAATTTCTGGAGCGCTTTTCCCCATATATCATCGAAAACGGCGGCTGGCTGCCGGGGGATATTACCGAAGAGCAGAAACAGGCGATGGATGTCGTTGTCCAGAAGGCCGCCGACTGCCTCGGCATCAGGAACGGGCCGCTCAAGGGCGACCTTGTTTTATCCCCCCGGGGGGTCGTCGTCCTGGAGTTCGCCGCACGGCTGGGAGGGGGTTACGCCTGTTCCCATTCAATTCCCATGACTCACGGGGTCAATATAGTCGAGCAGCTTATTAAAATGTCCGTAGGTATGCCCGTGGATACAAGCGACCTGATACCCCATTACCGGCAATCCGCCGCCATCCGCTTCTTTTTCCCGCAGCCGGGTATCATTAAAGAAATCCGGGGATTCGAAGAACTCGACCGCCGGGACTGGGTAATACTCAAACGCATGTATGCCAGGGTTGGCGACCGAGTGGACCGGGTCACCGACCATACCAAGCGGGCGGGTTGCGTCATCACGGTCGGGGCTGACTTAAAGGAAGCCGAAGCCAGGGCGGAAGAGGCGATAAAGAGCGTGGAAATCATAACAGGATGAATGATGAAGTCCGTTAACCTTTTTCTAAGAGATGCGGGGGTAATCCTCAAGGATGGCAGGACGGATTTCTGGCGGAGGCTGGAAAGGTGTGCGGCACTGGCGCAAAGAAACGGGCTGGGCATCCAGGTAACGCTCGACGACCATTATTTCCTCGCGGAACACGCCAAGTCCGCCGCCGATTTGACGGGCATTTTAACACAATTTCAAAAGGTATTGCTTCACCTTCACACGCCCTTTTCCCGGCCCTTCGGACGGAATGCTTATACGGAAAACGTAATCTCAATTTTAAACGAGCTTATCGCCGCGTGCGGCAACATCTGTGGTATTTGTATCCACCCCGATTACACTCAAGATTTCGCCGCATTCGAACGACTTAAAACGGATGATATTTACGTGGGCGTGGAAATACTGGGAAAAGAAGCGCGTTCCGGTAACCGCCTCGCCGATATTTACGATATTCTAAATACATATCCCTTCCTGGCCTTCGTGCCGGATACCGCGCATGTATTGGAAATGGTCGATACCGGGGAGCCGGACCTGGACTTTTACCTTAAGAGCTTCAAGGACAAGATAAAGGAAGTCCATGTTTCACGACCCGAAAATTTATACGATACCGTCGATATGGGAGACAGTTTCACTACTTCGCACAGCCTGCTGACACTGAACAAAGACGATGATATTATAAATTCACTGGTCTCCTGGCCTTCCGCCGGTGAAGCCAATATCGTCATCGAGGGGGTTGTCCCGCCGGGCGAGTACGGTGAGAAATGCCTGGAGAACGAGGTAGCTTATCTGAAAAAATACCTGGGTGAACGATAATATCCGGGTATACAGGCGTTATTACACGACTGGAGATGGTATAATAGCAGAAAAGCATTTTACGGATATCGGAAATGAGTAAGTTGTATCTTTATACGGTTTTTCATGGCAACCTTGCCTTCTCCTCGATTCCGGAGGAGCAATACGGCAAGATTATCGACCGCTGTTTCTGGCCGATTGTCGACCTGCTCGCCAGGTACCCGCAAATCAAACTAGGCTTTGAGTTTCCTTCCTATACGCTGGATATTATCAACCGGGAAGACTCCTCGCTTGTTAAAGCCCTTAGCGACTACTGGAATGAGGGAAGGTGCGAAATTATCGGCTCGGGGTATTGTCAGACCATCTTCCCCCTGATTCCGGCGGAAGTTAATGCGGGCAACCTGGCACTGGGCAATGACCAGTATCAGAGGTTGTTAGGCAGGGTGCCGGTTACCGCCTTCGCCAACGAGCAGACCTACTCCAGCGGCATGCCGAAACTCTACGCCGACAGCGGGTATAAAAACCTGATTATGGACTGGGAGAACATCGCCACCTCTCACGCTTTACCCAGTAACGCCTGCTACGGGACACAGTGGGCCGCGGGACAGGATGGAACCAGGATAACGGTCATCTGGAACTCCACCATATCCTTTCAGAAATTCCAGAGATACTACCAAGGAGAGATGAACCTGGAAGAATATATAGGCTATTTGCTCTCGCACTATTCGGAGTCGGAAGACCGTGCCTTTCTACTTTACGGCTCGGACTGGGAGGTCTTCGACTACCGTCCCGGCGATTCCGACCTGACATACCGCCGGAACAATGGGGAGGAGCTTCAGCGCGTCAGTGAGCTCCTTGAGTTCCTGGCGAACGACCCCAGGTTCGAACTTGTCACTCCCGGCGAGGTCGCCGAACTGTTCCCTCCTGAAAACGAGATAAGCCTGGAAACAACCGAATATCCGGTGCCATGCAAGAAGCAGGAAAAATATAACGTAACACGCTGGGCTGTCTGCGGCCGGGACAACATCAGGCTCAATACCCAGTGCTTCCAGCTTTGGCGGAATATCAATAATATCAAGTCCCTGGCTGGCCTCATCGGGGACGGGCACGTTAAAGATACCGCGGTAACACTCCTGCAGGACCTTATTTATTTGTGGAGCAGTGATTTCCGTACCCATACCACCGACGAGAAATACCTGGTGTTTCGTAATAAGATGGGCGCCGCTTATCATAAGTCGGAGGAGACTATATCCGAGCTTACCGGCAAACTCAAAGTGGAGAAAGACTTTGCCCTGTATAATCCGGGTCCGGTCGATTGGAGTGGGTCGCCGTTCATCATGAAAGCGTGCTTCGAACCGGGGGAAATGAAAGGGAACGTCCGGGTACTTCTCGATGGCAAGGAATTGACAACGCAGGAGGAGGATATAGAAAATTACCGCGACGGCAGCCGACGCCGGACAACCCTGGTATTTAAGCCGTTTCTTTCCGCCGGAGAGTTGACCCAGGGTACGCTGATAGCCTCTCAAACGCCCCTGGCGGTCCCTGAAGATGTAATATTAGGGGATAACATGGTAACTACTCCGGCTGTCAAGGCCACCTTTAACAGGCTTCGGGGCGGGGCAATTAAGGAGCTGGTATTCCCACAAATTGCGGAACGCGGTCTGGTCAGGACCACGCCTCACGGCTATTTTAATAAAATAGAGCTCGCGGCGGACTTCTATTCGGGCAACATGACCGCCATCAACCGGCTCTCCGGCGAGAAAATCACCGACCTGAATAAAACGGAACTGGTCTTCCCGGACAAGCCGGGGGATTTCCCCATTAGAGTCCCGCTGTATTGCCGCGTCATGACATCACTGGGGCCTCTCTGGAAGACCTTCTATGTTTACCGACAGGAACCGCGCGTGGACATACGTTACCACTTCCAGCTTAAAGATTTCCGGCCGTTGTCATTCCGGCTGGGCATGCTCACCATCAACCCCGAGGCTTTTAACCATGATACGCTGCGTTACGCCTCGGTAAACGGCGGCTACACACCGGAAACTTTTAAGCTCAAGGGAAAAAGGGTACACCAGGACGAGGCCGTCAGCCTGAGTGTTTCGGCACACCACTGTCTCGGCGCTACGGAAGGCTGGACGGACATCTCCGACGATGATAAGGGCGTGGCCGTCATCACCAATAGATCACAGATGTACTCGGTGCCGCTGATTCACTATGAGGAAGACGATAGTAAGTATTTCCTCCGTGTCTATACCTCCATCGGCGAAGCCGATGAGACCTGCGACATTTTCTGGAGAGGACACAACAAAATCGATGTCACTTTCCTCGGCCACGGGAAGGGCCTGAACGATGTCCGCCAGGAAAGCGAACGTATCAACCAGGGACTGGTAGTCATCTGGGGAAAGTAAGCCATGGCACGAAAAAAAGAAACCCGAACACGACAATCCTTAAAGTTGGATGTGCTCTGGTTTTTTCTGAAACCTTATAAACAGCATATCGTTGTGCTATTCATTCTGGCAATGCTGGTCGGTGGCCTGGAGGCGGTCAATATCGCGGCTATTTACCCCATACTTAGCGCCGCCTTCGAAATCGGGGCGGGACAGAGCAACTTTGTCTTTTCGATACTGGGTAGCCTGGCTGGCATATTGCCGGTAGAAGACGAGTTCGTGGCTTACTGTATCGT
>CAYPYL010000002.1:0-15068 GCA_964414605.1 uncultured Dehalococcoidaceae bacterium | reverse complement strand
ATCGAAGGTATATCCGCCACTTTTGAGAGGGGAAAGACAACGGCTATCGTCGGTCGCTCGGGCTCAGGAAAAACGACAATTATCAATCTGCTACTCCGGTTATTCGAGCCCGACCACGGCGAAATAACAATCGATGGTTTGAATATCAAAGAATACAAGTTGTCGTCCTGGTTAAGTAAGATAGGCTATGTCAGCCAAGAGACTTTTATCTTTAACGATTCCACCGAAAAGAACATTACCTTCCGCTCGGAAGAATTTTCACATGAACATGTTATACAGGCGGCAAAAAATGCCGATGCCCACGACTTCATCAGCAGCGAACTGCCGGAGGGCTATGAGACCATTGTCGGGGATAGAGGCTTGAGGCTGTCCGGCGGGCAGCGTCAGAGAATCGCCATCGCCCGGGCCATCATCAGAAAACCAGAAATATGGATTTTTGATGAAGCCACCAATGCCCTCGACAATGTGTCCGAGGTATCCGTTCAGAACTCCATTAATAAAATATCCCGAGACCATACCGTAATCATCATTGCTCATCGTCTTTCGACGATAGTGAACGCGGATAAAATACTGGTTCTGGAGAACGGACGTCTGGCCGAGGAAGGGACACACGAAGAATTATTGAAAAACAAGGGAGCCTACTGGAAGCTTTACAAGAGCCAACCTATTTGAAAGATTATAAGGGGTAACTATAAATAACAACAATTCTATCCGGCAGGACAGTTTACCTGAAAGGAGTTTATCCTTCGATGAACTCACGTCTAGGCTATCATATGTCCTGAAAGCGGGCAGTACAACCAGACTGCTTCTCTGGGTAGATGTAGAGCCGGATGAGGAACTTAATAAATTTCTCAACACACTTTCCGCAAGCGCCCCGTCTTCCCAGCCGGCTATCACAGCTGTTTGCTCACGGCTTATGTACATGAATGCTGTTCGTGCGTCATTACCCTCTGGTGCCGTCATAAAATACTCCGAGGACTATCTATCACTAGATGAACTGGAGGATATTGACCGACAGGCGCTCGATTGGATAAGGAACTGGCATCGACTTGAATCTCTGGACGAGTATAAATCCTCCCTGCATTACCGTGATATCCCTCTGGGGAATCTGGTGGAATATGAACTCTGCTTCATCATGCCTCAACTCCTTAAAAAGGTAGAGACAGCCAGAACAATGATAATTGGGGAAAAACCAGACACCTTCATAGTCTTGACCAAAGATACAGGTTTACAACAGGCAGTATCGTTCGTGGGAAAAGCCATGGATTGCACTGTATTGGACGTTGAATGTGGGAAAGCGAACATTACACAATCTCTGTCCGAAATAGTGCAAAATACGGCTCGTGTCATCGGACTTACTTTCGATGCTGTTATTTTTCTCTGGGACTGGTTCACTTTCAAAATATACGGTAAGCAACGTAGGAAAAAGTTAATTCTGTTTGAAAACTTTGAAAGGTTGTATCCTATCGTTGACACCATTAGATCCGACGGTACAACGAAAGCGATATTCTTCAGCGACGAGGGGAGCACGCTGAACCGCTTAATCGCTTTACGCAAGAAGAAGCTGTATCGTGCCCTGATCCATCATCTCAAACCTGCGGCTGTTGACGGTGTTAGAAAAGCCAGAAATCGAGTGAAAAAATCTTGGTATAGCCTCAAGGCTGACGTCTCTTTCCAGAGTAATTTTAATCATAAAGGGCTTAACATCTGGCCGCTTATAGAAGGTACTCTATCATTGGTTTTTAAAAAACTTTTTCCTAATGCAATCGGAGTAATTGAATCTGTCAACCAAGGGCTTTCCTTCTATAAACCAGACATTGTCGTACTAAATAGTGATATTTTAACTCACGGACGGGCCATATGTTTTGTCGCCAGGCAGCAGGGTATACCGACCCTGGTAATACAACACGGAGTCTATGAAGGTTACCGCGGCGGACTGGATATTATCAGTGCCGATAAGGTTGCCGCCTGGGGTAAATCCCAGGTGAATTCATATAAAGCTATGGGTAACGATGGCTCAAAGGTGGAGGTAGTGGGGGGTTACCTGTTTGACAAACTTCACTACCGGTCACAACAGGAAGGCAGGGAAAGTAAATCAAGGGAACGAATCTGCCGGCAACTGGGATTAGATTCACAAAAGGATATATTTACCTTTACTACCCTGGATACGCCACCCAGGGATAAGTTCCTCTCGGCTCACAATACGGAGGATGTCAGTGAGGGAATATTTCGTCCGGTGGTTGAGGCGATGCGGGCATTTCCCGAGAAGCAACTGGTGGTTAAGCTCCACCCCTCGGAGAGTGAAGATATCTATCACAGGGTGCTAACGGAGTTTTCTCCGGCAGAAAAGCAAATCACCGTGGTAAAAAATATTGACCTTTACGACCTGATTGATGCCAGCGAAATGATAATAAGCGTGCCTTCTACGGTTGCACTTGAGGCAATCATTCTGGATAAGCCCGTAATCATCATCCGCCTAAGAAAGTGTGAGCATGACACCGTATATAAGCGATATCCCGCGCCGAATGTCTGGCGTAAAGAGGACATTGTGCCGGCCATCAAATCGGTGCTGGAAGACGCAGAACTCCGGCGGCGCCTTGCGGAAGAGAGAGCCAGATTCCTTTCTGAGAAAGGCGAATACCTTGTGGACGGTAAATCCATGGAGAGGATAATAAACCTTATCTATAGAATGAGCGAGTCGAAAAAAGGAGCTGAGTAATCCAATGTTACCTAATGATGAGAGCTCTAAAAAATTTAGTGAGCAGGAACTTAAACTGAACGAATACCTGACGTGGGTCGCTGAACCATCAGTAGATAACATGATTTTTCTGCAACACCTTTCTCGATATGATTTTTTTGCTAAAAGAACAATCTCTTCCCCGGATACGATGCTTGGGACATCAGACCTGTCTGAAATCAACCTGAAAGGAATAAAGATACTGGACGTCGGGTGCGGTGAAGGATTCGGCTCATATTTTCTGGCCAAACTGGGAGCCAAGGTGACCGGCCTAGACTGGAATGAAGAAGTAGTTGACCGCGCGCAAAAAATATATGCTTTAACAGATTTGATGTTCGTTACCGGCGATGCCTGTAACCTAAATTTCACGAACGACAGCTTCGATGCCGTCTGCGCCATGGACCTGATTGAGCATCTGGCAAAACCGGAAAAATTCATCGCAGAAGCTAAACGAGTTTTAAAAGATAACGGACTGCTGATGTTCAGTACCCCCAATCATCTGAAGCACCTAATTGTGACCGGTAAAATATACCCCTTTCATGAAAGGGAATACCTGTACTCCGAATTTGTGGACTTCGCCGAAAAGCATTTCGACCGGTACGAACTATACGGTCAATGTCCGGACTGGATAGACAATATATGCGAGTCCATGAGGCAGAGGGACTTTCATCAAGCCCCGTTTTTAAAAATAGCCGGGGTTAAGTTATTGGCCTTTATGAAAATGGTTGTTCCTGAAATTATTAAAACAAGATTGCACGAAAAAAGACGGCAGCTAGAATTTAGTAGCATTAAGCTTGAGCAAATTAGGGAGAATGAGAGGTACAATTCTATTACATTTGTCAAAGAACGATACGAGACGTGCTCCGACTTCATTCTAACAGTCCTGCAAGAGGATATCAGATCCTCAATAAGATAGATAATACAGGAGATGTTATTCTGAAATGAAAGAGACGTTAATTGATATCTTACGTTGTCCGGTTTGCGCGGCCGGCTTAGATATAAGACAACGAGACGTCGTGAACGAAGACAACCAAATACAGGAAGGCCTGTTGTCCTGCTCAAAGTGCCATGAACAATACCCAATTATTAATGGCATACCACGCTTTGTTCCCTCTTCCAATTATGCCGACTCCTTCGGCTTTGAGTGGCGTCTCTACGGGCGAGTGCAGATAGACAGCTTCTCAGGTAATCACATCTCTCGTGATAGATTTGAGGCTACTACTGGCTGGCAACAAGGCAGTAAAAAGGGCCAGCTTATCCTGGATGCGGGGTGCGGCGGCGGCAGGTTCGCCGAGATTGCCATGACTACAGGCGCAACGGTGGTAGCCTTTGACTACTCCAACTGCATTGATTTCACCAAAACCAATTTCACGGGAAGGGACGATATACTCAATCTCTTACAGGCTGACATCCGTAAAATGCCCTTCAAACCAGTCTTCGATGCCGTATACTGTATGGGAGTTCTACAACATACCCCCAGTCCTCAAGAGTCCCTGCGCTGCCTCTACAAAATATTAAAACCGGGAGGCGAACTGGTTGTAGATGTTTACGATAGGCCGGAGGTCCGGCGGCGATTAATATCTTATCTGAATCCCCAGAAATGGTTTTGGGAGCCGCTTCTAAAAATGATGCCGCATAAACCCTTACATAGCTTCATACAGATTTATGTCCGGCTGTTTCTCCCCTTAGATACAGCGGCCTTACGCAGGATAAAAAAAGGGGGCACCGCAGCGTGGTTTCTCCAGGCAATAAGGCACTCCCTACCTCTGATTAGCAATAGCTCGCTGGAATTTCCTTTCCTCAGTGAAGAATATAAACTCCTGTGGGCGACAATGAATACCCTTGACCATTACAGTCCGAAATACACGCAGCCCCAAACAAGAACAACGATGCGCCGATGGGCAGAGGAACTCGGCCTAAAGAACGTGGAGGTCTTCATGAAACCCGGCTGTGGAGACGGCACAGCCCTTGTCTTGAGAGGAGTTAAATAACAAACTGTAATTATAAGCTGGGAATATGTGCGGCATAACAGGCGTTCTTAACCTTGACGGGAGTCCCGTGGAAAAGACCATCCTCGAGGGGATGACCCGGAAGATGGCCCACCGCGGCCCGGATGACACCGGCATCTACGTCGAGGGTAACGTCGGACTTGGCATGAGACGTTTGAGCATTATCGACGTGACCGGCGGGCACCAACCGATTACCGGCGAGGACGGAACGAACTGGGTTATCGGCAACGGCGAGATATATAACTACCGCGAGTTACGAGACGAGTTGACCGAACGCGGGCATAAATTTGCCACCAACTCCGATATCGAGTCCGTTCTGCACGCCTACGAGGAGTACGGCGAGGACTGTGTCCAAAAATTAAGGGGGATGTTCGGCCTGGCAATATGGGACAGTCGAAACCGCAAGCTTTTACTGGCCAGGGATAGGCTCGGCATCAAGCCCCTCTATTATCGGACGGGAGACAATAAACTGCTGTTTGCCTCGGAAATAAAGTCCATCCTTGCCCACCCCGGCGTAGAAGCCAGCGTAGACACGTCCGCCATCTACGAATATCTGACACTTCGATATGTCATCGCCCCGAGAACCGCTTTTGCCGGAATCTTAAAGCTGCCCCCCGGACATACGCTAACCTGCTGCGACGGAGAAGTAAAGATAAAGCAATACTGGGATGTTAATTTCCGGGAGACTCAGGAAGAGTCCAACGACGAGTCGACATACAGCGGGAGGCTACGCGACCTGCTGGAGGAATGCGTACGGAGCCACCTGATGAGTGATGTCCCGCTGGGGGCTTTTTTAAGCGGGGGACTCGATTCCAGCTGTATTGTAGGATTGATGAGCCGCATCGTGGATACTCCGATCAAAACGTACTCGGTGGGCTTTGGGGTGGGGGAGCCGATTGACGAACTGGAGCACGCCCGTCAGGTAGCCCGGCACTTCGGGACGGACCACCATGAAATCGTTTGCGAAGCGGGCTCGGTTGAGCTGCTGGAGAAAATCATCAGCCACCTCGAAGAACCCATAGCCGACCCCGCCGTTATCCCCACCTATCTCGTCTCCGAGTTGGCCAGTAAAGATGTCAAGGTAGTCCTTACGGGGGAAGGCTCCGACGAGACGAACGGCGGCTACGATAAATACGCGGTAAGCTACCGGTACGATAATTTGCTGTCTATTTACAAAAAGCTCATGCCTTTAGCCTTGCGCAGGCAAATCGACAAGACCAACGTCCTGCCGGCTTCCCGGTTGCGTACCTTTAATGCCTGGTCACTCTCGGAAGTCGGAAAATTCTTCCTGATGAGCCGGACTCTCCGACCCGGCATGAGCGAGGCCGAGCTTTTTAATCCCGATTTTCTGGCTCAAGTCAAAGGCTATGGGGAGAATCCGTTCGCGCCTGTCCTGGAAGGCAAAAGTAATTTCAGCAGCGCCAATCAATTCTTCTATCTGGATATGAAAACGTGGCTGCCGGACGACCTCCTGCTCAAGGTTGACAAGATGGCGATGGCACACTCCCTGGAGGCCCGCGTGCCTTACCTTGACCATAAATTCGTCGAGTTCAGCGGCACGGTTCCGCCATCATTTAAACTCAGGAATGGTATTACCAAGTACCTCCTGCGGCAGGCTATGAGCGATATCCTGCCCCCCGCCATAAAGAGTCGAAAACAGCACGGTTTCAACGTGCCCGTCGACCGGTGGTTCCGTGGCGAGTTGAAGGGGTGGCTGCAGGAACTGCTCAACGACCGCGACACCACGCAAAGAGGTTACCTCAACAGCCGGACGACCGGTAATTTATTGAAACAGTACCTTGAAGGCGATGACACCCCGGCCACGCTGATATGGTCGCTGGTCGTACTGGAACTGTGGCACCGTGTATTTATAAATTGATGGAGTATCACCGGAGACATGGAGAAAGCTAACGCCGTAAGCCGGATAAGGGTATGCATGGTCTCGCTCTCTTTCTATCCCGCTTTCAGCGGTGCCGGCATCCAAGCCTGGCGATTGTGTCAGAAGCTGGTCAATAAAGGCGTCCGGTTCACGGTAATCGCCGGAAACACGGAACAATCTGTAGAAGATGAAGCCACCGGTGAAATCAAAGTATACCGCCTTGGGTTATATAATCAGGGACGCTGGGGGGCGCTCTCGTTTGCCATGAGGCTTCTCTGCCGTCTGATAAACCAGCGCCGCTACTATGACGTCCTCCATATCCACGGGGCCTACTGGTACGGCCAGGCAGCAGTATTGTTCGGTAAAATCCTGCGCAAGAAAGTAATCGTCAAGATGACCATGCTCGGTGACGACGACCCTCTCAGCATCAGGGAAAAACAACTTTTCGGCGGTCTGGGCTTGAGGATACTCGGGATGGCGGATAGAATCGTCAGCACCAGCCGCGAGTTAACCGACAGCTATAAACGTTCCGGACTTAACCCGGAAAGACTAGTCGAAATACCCAACGGTGTTGATGCAGAGCATTTCTCTCCGGTACCCAACGAGGAAAAACAAAAAATCAGGCAACATCTGGGGCTGCCTGAAAGTGAAGCTATCGTGACCTTCGCCGGTAGAATCTGCTACAGGAAAGGTATTGATATATTGGTGAAAGCCTGGGGCGAGGTCAACCGGGAAATACCTCAGGCTAGACTGCTGCTCATCGGGCCCAATAATGATAACATTGAGAACGCATACGTGAGGAGTATTCACCGGCAAATAGAAGAACTCAAGCTAACGGACAATGTTATATTTACCGGTCGGGTGAATAACCTCAATCTGTACTTACAAACATCGGACGTCTTCGCTTTCCCGTCGCGGCGGGAAGGGATGCCCAACGCAATACTCGAGGCGATGGCCTGTGGGCTGCCCTGCGTCGCCATGTCAACGAGTTGCGTTTCCGGCATCATTACCGACGGAAAAAACGGGTTGGTATTCGAAGCAGAGGACAGCCAAAAGCTGGCGCAGCACCTTTTACGCCTGCTGAAAGACCCCGGCCACACCCGCCGACTCGGTGAAGAAGCCAGGAAAACCGCGTTAGCCGACTTCTCTCTGGATAGTGTTGCCGGCCGGTACCTGGAACTGTATCAAAGATTCTTAGGGCTACTAACCAAAGAAGTTAACTCAACCCTAGTAAGATGAGCTATTACTTTATTCTTGTTCCTATCTGCCTTGCCGGGCTACCCGCAACGATAGTATATGAAGGCACATCTCTATTTACTACGGAACCAGCCCCAACAACGGCCCCCTTAGAAATGGTGACACCGGGGAAAATAATCGCTCCCGCGCCAATCCAAACATCATCTTCTATAGTTACGTCGGCGACCCTATAGCAATCATTGATTAGCTTACCAGCCTCATACCAGTTAGAATAAGAATAAATCTGCGATTTAGGAGCAATAGCAACATGGTTACCAATCCTGATGCACCCACGGCTGGCATTGAGATATACATCTACACCGAGGTGTGTGTGGTCACCGATGTAGATCCGTCCTTCATAATTAACAGCGAGGAAACATCTGTGGTAAATATTAACATATTTACCGATAGACACCCTCTCCGGTGCCATAACTACCACTCCTCCGTGTATATGAGAATGATTACCAAATTGTTTAAACCTTATTTTCCACCAAGGCAACAGAATAATATACTTTAGAACGAGCATCAAGCTTCTCAAATATCTCATCATTTCATGCCTCACACGTATTAAATTCTCCAGCCACTTCTTCCAGAGCTTGATACTATTACCGCTACCAGCAGACGCCTTCGTAAATCCGCGCCTCCCTAGCTTTCAGCAACCGCCTGCCGTCGATGACAACCTTACCACGATAGTCCAGGTTGTTGAACTCCTGCCAATCGGTGACGATGATTACGGCATCGCACCGCATCACTTCCTGCACACCGACGTACTCTATATTCGGAAAGAGTTTTTTAAAATTGTTCACCGCCAGAGGGTCGTACGCCTTTACCGAGGCACCTTCGGCGAGCAGGGCCGGCACGATGATTGTTGCCCGGGAGTCCCTGATGTCGTCGGTTTCCGGCTTGAAGGCAAGCCCCAACAGGCCGACACTCGCTCCCGACAAAGAGATATGTTTCTTGAGTAACTCAACGGGCTTCAGCGCCTGAGTTTCGTTCAAGGCAGAGACCTCTTCCAAAATTCTCGGCTGGTAACCTGCTTCTTTAGCCCTGGTGATTAACGCTTTGATATCCTTGGGCAGACAGGAACCACCGTAGCCGATGCCGGCATTCAGGAACTGGCTACCGATTCTCTCGTCGTACGCCATTCCTTTCGCCACCTCATAGATATCGATGCCGAGCTTCTTACAGATATTGCCGATTTCGTTCATGTAAGATATCTTGGTAGCCAGAAAGACGTTGGAAGCGAGCTTAATCATCTCGGCCGTCCGGAGATTGGTGCGCATGATTGGTGCTTTAAAGCTGCGGTAAACTTCAAGCAGACTGTCCCCGGACCTTTCGTCAAGCTCCCCGATGATTAGCCTCATCGGGTTCAGAAAGTCGTAAACGGCTTTACCCTCCCTGAGAAACTCCGGCGACATACACACCCCGTAGTCTTTACCCGCCTTCTTCCCCGACCTTTCCAATATGGGGATAACGAGTTCTTCCGTCGTGCCGGCAACCACGGTACTCTTGACGACGACCGTACAATAATCGTTCCTTTTCCTCAATACGTCGGCAAGCTGTTCAGCAGCACGTGACAGCTGCTCCAGGGACATATTGCCCGTATCCTCAACCGGCGTGCCGATACACAAGAAGACCACGGCGGAATCGGCTATCTTCCCGTAGTCCGAAGCAGCCTTGATATTGACCTCCCGGAGGAGCTCATCCAGTCCTTCCTCGTAGATGGGAGAGACTTTATTATTAATCGCTTTGATTTTCTCATCGTCGATATCAATCATGGTAACATGACAGCCCAGCTTAGCCAGGCAGGCACCGGTCACCAGACCGACATAGCCTGAACCCAGTACCGAAATTTTTACCGGATTACTATCTTTCATATTCACAGTTTCCTTAAAACTTCAATAATCCTCCCCGCCGTCTTTCCGTCCCATAGTTCGGGGCGTTTCCCCTTTTTACCCCTGCCATCCAGTATCTCCGAAGCTTCCGCAATAATCCGTTCCGGTTCCGTACCCACCATGGTGTTCGTCCCTTCTTCTACCGTAACCTTCCAAGCTATTGTATCATATAGAGTCAGACAGGGAACGCCCAGTACGGTTGTCTCGGTCTGGATACCGCCGGAGTCCGTCATTACGAATCTAGAGTTCATTTCCAGATTGATAAAATCGAGATAGCCCAAGGGACTGATGATTTTTAACCCTCCGGTATTGCTATGTTCATCTTTGTTCAAACCTAACTCTCGTAAATTCTCCCGAGTCCGGGGATGGACCGGGAAAACAACGGTAATTCGCCTGGAAATTTCCTCCGCAGCTTTAAGAAGCCGGGCGAGACTTGCCCTATCGTCTACATTGTCGGGTCGGTGCAGCGTCAACAGGGCATAGTCCCCTTTTCCCAACCCGAGTTGCGATAGTACCGGGCGCTGCGAAGCCTTCTCCCGGCTGAAAAGCAGGCTGTCCGCCATGATGTTACCAACGAAAAATATCCTCTCTTCTGGAATGCCTTCTTTTCTCAGATTATCGTTGGCCTCGCGGCAGGGGGTGAAAAGGTAATCGGAGGCGAGGTCGCTGCAGAGGCGGTTAACCTCCTCGGGTATGTGTAAATCTACCATCCGGATACCTGCCTCGATGTGGGCAACGGGCACTTGGAGCTTGATGGCAACCAGAGACGCCGCCAGGGTGGAGTTAACGTCTCCCACGGTTACTACAAGATCCGGCTTGCTATCCATGAGGACTTTCTCGAACCCTATCATCACCTTGCCGGTCTGTTCGGCATGAGTGCCGGAGCCTACCCCCAGATAGATATCCGGATCGGGAAGCCCCAGGTCCTCGAAAAATACCCGGGACATCTCGTAATCGTAATGCTGCCCGGTATGGACGAGTGTCGGCGAAAAAAAATTATTATGCTTCTCGTTAAAATCAAGCATAGCCCGCCAGAGCGGGGCTACTTTTACAAAATTCGGCCTGGCTCCGCAGACCACTGCAATTTTCATCTTATTCGGCTTCTACTCTGGAACTGTATTCCGATTTTCACGATTCTGAGAAAGAGCTAGTTATTCTGCATAAAATCCGTAATTATATCAACTATAGCCCTGATTGACTCTTCGGTCAGCTCGGGATAAAGGGGCAGGGAAAGCACCTCCCCCTGGGCTTTCTCGCACTCCGGCATATCGCCGGATTTGTACCCCAGGCTTTTATAGACCTCCTGGAGATGCAGGGAGACGGGATAGTAAATAGCCGTTGCCACGCCCTGCGACGACAGGTGTTTTTGAAGCTCGTCCCTTTTATCCTTTACCCGGATGGTATAGTAATTGAAAACGTGAAGAGCGTGCGGCGCTTCGCGCGGCGGCTCGATGCCCTCAACCTTTTCGAGAAGTCTTGTGTAAAGCTTCGCCTTCTCCCGTCGTTTCATTATCCATTCGGGAAGATACCTCAGTTTGACCCGCAAGACGGCGGCCTGGAGTTCGTCCAGGCGGCTATTGAAACCGGGGACGACATTATGGTACTTGCTTTGACCGCCGTGGTTACGCAGCACACGTACCTTTTCCGCAACCGATGCATCATCTGTTACCACCATCCCTCCATCCCCGTAAGCCCCGAGGATTTTCGAAGGGAAAAAACTGAAGCAACCAGCCTCGCCCATGGAGCCTACCTTTTTACCCCCGTATTCCGCCCCCAGGGCCTGGGCGCAATCCTCTATTACTTTGATGTTGTGTTTCCGGGCAATCTCCAGAACCGACCCCATATCCGCCGGCTGCCCGTAGAGATGGACGGGGAGAATGGCGCGGGTCTTTCGGGTAATAACACTCTCAATCCCGGCCGGATCAAGATTATAAGTATTGGGGTCTATATCAACGAAAACCGGTCTCGCCCCGCAGTGAGTGATAACCTCGGCAGTAGAGATAAAAGTAAACGGCGTGGTGATGACCTCGTCGCCCGGGTTCAGGCCATTAGCGAGCAATGCCAGATGCAGAGCATCAGTTCCTGATGCTACCCCGACCGCGTATTTCGCGCCTTGATATGCCGCTATTTCTTCCTCGAAGGCACTTACTTCGGGGCCCAGAATGAACCGGCCATCCTTGATGACCCTGCCCACGATATCGTTAATTTCATCCTTGATAGACTCGTATTGCGCCCGGAGGTCAACCAGAGGTATCTTCACGCTTCTTCATCCGTTTCCGGCAGGCATTTCTGTGCGCGTATCCGGTAAACCCGACCGCATTCGGGGCATACCTGACGATTCCCCTCTCCCTTTAACGTCACCCCGCACTGACAGACCCAGCCGTGGCGGCGGGCTGGATTTCCGTAGACCATGGCGTAGTCGGGGACATCTTTCGTCACCACTGACCCCGCACCGATAAAGGAACACCGCCCGATGGTATTCCCGCAGACGATGGTGGCATTGGCCCCGATACTGGCACCCTTTTTAACCAGTGTGGGCTTGAATTCATGCTTTCGGGTTACGTGGCTGCGGGGATTGATAACGTTCGTGAAAGTACTGGAGGGACCGCAGAAAACGTCGTCCTCCAGGGTCACCCCTTCGAAGACTGACACGCTGTTTTCTATCTTCACATTATTGCCTAGCTTCACGCCCCGGCCAATAAAGACGTTCTGGCCAACGACGCAGTTACCGCCGATGGTGACACTGGGCATGATGTGGGAATAATGCCAGATTTTAGTCCCCTCGCCTATTTGACACGGCTCCTCAACGATGCTGGTCTCGTGGACATAGAACTTCCGGTCACCTTCGCTCAGAGAAATGACTGCGCCGTTTCTCTGGAGAGACAGCGCACACCGGGAAAGTATCTCCAACACCTGGAGCCCCTTCACCCCATCCGTCTTCGGTTTCTCTCGGCTCTCCAGGCAGTCAATGAAGTCCTGGCACTCCAGCTTCAGAGGCTCATCCGGAGGCACCGGAACAACCTCCGGTTCCCCGGGACGGGGTACCGGCTTTCTGTCACGCCACTCAATCTCATGGCGGTAAAGTTTCAGTTTTTTATCAGGGTCGGTGTCATTGAACTCAGCCATCTTTTTATCACCAACCACGACGAGGCGCTGCTCCTTATATGGGTGCAGCCAGCTGACGAATATATGCGCCCTTACCCCGCTCCGGAAAGACATGGTGGTTACAGTGACATCGGCTATCTGCTGGCTGAGATAGTAACCGCCGTGGGCTGAAACCTCGTACGGCATCTCCCCGCCTAGAAGCAACAGGATAGCCGAAATGTCATGGGGGGCAAAGCTCCAGAGGATGTCCTCTTCAACCCTAATCTTCCCGAAGTTCAGCCGGTTGGAGTAGATGTACTGGATTTTGCCCAGCTCCCCCCTCTTTATGATTTCATGGAGTCTAACCACGGCGGGGTGGTGCTCCAGGAGGTGACCCACCATGAGGATTTTCCTCCTGGTCTCGGCAAGCTCAACGAGCTCCCTGCCCTCCCCGACCTCTAGGGCTAAAGGTTTCTCCACGAAAACGTCCTTACCAGCCTCCAGAGCTTGCCTGGCCATACCGTAATGCAGGGCCGCCGGCGTGGCGATGACCATCCCTTTTATCGCTTTATCCCGGAGGACCTGCCGGTAATTTGTCACGGTATTGACGCCGGCGTACTTCGAAGCGGTCTCTTTAAGGACAGCAGGATCGGTATCACAGACGGTACGCAGGACACCGAGTTCGGCGAAGTTGCGCACCAGGTTCTTTCCCCAGTAGCCGCCGCCGATAACGGCTATATTTTTCTCAGGCATTAGAGTCCCCCACTCTGCCTGATTAATTCCCTCAGCCCCCGGGCCAGCGGCCACTTCGGTTCATAACCGAAACCCCTGGCCCTGGAGATGTCAGCCAGCGTATGCATGGGGTCTCCCGGCCTCGGTGGTTTATATTCGGGTTTTATCGTTTTCCCGATGATACCGATGACCTGCTCCGCCAGGTAGTTGATAGTTACCCTCTCGCCACTACCGATGTTGTAAACACCCTCAGCGCCGTTCTCTACGACCGCAATATTGGCCTGCACTACGTCTTCGATGTAGGTAAAGTCCCTGGTCTGTTCGCCACTACCGAAAATAACCGGTCGCATTCCCTCACTTACCCTTTTGATAAATACAGGAATGACGGTGGCGTAATTCGATTCCGGGTCGAGCCTGGTACCGTACACGTTGAAATACCTCAGGCTGGCAGTCGGCAGGCCATAGATTTGACGGAAAATTTCGCAGTATTGCTCGCCGGCCAGCTTACCCAAGGCATAGGGGGAAAGGGGATTAACGGGCAGGTCCTCGGTTTCTGGCAACCGGTCGGTCTCGCCGTAAACGGAGGAAGATGAAGCATATACTACTTTCTTCACTCCGTTTTCCCGGGCGGCCATAAGCAGCTTCAACGTACCGGTGATATTGACCTCATTGCAGGTTACTGGGTCGTCAATACTGCGGGGTACGCGTGACAAAGCGGCCTCATGGAATACAACTTCAACACCTTTAAAGAGCTTCTTCAAAAGAGGGAAATCGGTAATGCTACCCTGGACAAACTTGATGATGTTCTTATCAATAAGAGGGGCAATGTTCTCTAATTTACCCGTAGAAAGGTCATCAAGCACGGTAACCTGGTAACCTTTTACCGCCATCTTTTCCGCAAGATGAGACCCGATAAAGCCGGCGCCACCAGTAACGACAACTTGCTTCATTTAAAAAATGCTTCCTTCGTTTATTTCCAATTATTATATCTTTTAAAATCTGTATCACGCAAGTTTAACCATTAGGAAAATAAGCTTATAGAAACCATCTCCCTATCTGAGGAGACTGGGGAATGCATGGTGGAGACGGTGGAGCGCGTTATTGAGATGGGGGATTGCATGGTGGAGACGGGGGAGAGTCGAACTCAGGATAACCAGTTGCAGGGTATGTCAGCATATCCGCAAATATGGGGGCATACTCTGGCCTGGGTTCAACAGCAACCAATGCCTCTCCGTCTATGCTTATTTTGTTAAAAACTTCCTGCACCAAAGACTCCCGCTGCTTGTTGGTTACTCCCGGGTGCTGCCAGAGAACGGGCATTTCATTTAATAATTGAGCTGCTCTCTCTATATTAGGCATCTCGACAGGTGTAGTATCAGGTGTAAGAACCTTAATCTGGCGCTCCAGATCGTCCCTCTTGCACTTGTAATCAGCATCGGAGATATCACCCCATAGATGCTGTTTTCGTAAGTTTTCCAGAACTTTACTTAACCTTT
>CAYPYL010000001.1:0-29842 GCA_964414605.1 uncultured Dehalococcoidaceae bacterium | reverse complement strand
ATACCTCTTCTAGCTCCGGTCACAATAGCTGTTTTGTTGTCTAACTTCATTTTACGTCACCTCCCTTTATATTCTCTTCCTTTAGCAACTCTCCGAAGAATATACCTCATATAATCTAGGTTCTCCTAATTTGCCTTGGTTTGTCAATTTTTAGCATCTATTATGTGGCTACAATCCCCCGTGGCATGCCTGTCAGCCGTGAAAGGATGAACCAAGGAAAATATGAGCCTACTTTGGGGATAACATTTCGCCCTATTGTTCAGCGCAAGTGCACTCGTTTGATGTCTTGATCTCTATAGCTTGATTAACTTTTCTAGCCATGGAATTCGCTCATATTTCTCTTCCAGAACAGATCCTCCCATATATAGTGAACGGCGAGCATTTTGTATCTATTAAAATGGCATACGAAATAATTTAAGAGTTCTTGCGTGGATACAGGGTTGTTCGGCTCTTTTTCAAAGAACAACTTGGAATAAATTTTTTACTCCCAGGGGGAAAGCCCTTCTCCTTACATACTCGGGATATATAGTCAGCAAGCTCTTTTTTAGCAAAGAATCCTCTACCAATGCCCCGCCTTTAATGAAATATTAATATACTTTATATATCTTTATACAAACTTTATATAATCACACAAATACTTTAGATAAAGGTACTTGACAATGTCCCACTTTAGATGTAAATATGTGCGTATGCGGACATGATATTTCCTTATACGTAATATTACGCGGGAATTGTTTGCAGAGGTAAACATTATATAGACACACGTGACTGAAGTATTAGATTTGGATTAGATAAAGTAGTTCTAAAAGGCGGTTTTAATTATTTATAGTTAATTAATTTGCACTCATACACAATGAAAAGACCTGCTGCAAACAGGTCTTTTCCAAGAAAAGAATTTAGGCGATAACGGGTAAGCCACCACCTGTTTTTATTTTAACAGGAATCATAGGTGATTTGCAAGAAAGGACCATCACAAAAGGAGGGAGATTGAGGAAAGTAATCGTTGATCTCTTCGTAGTGAGACCAAGCGTGACAAATCAGCTTGAAAAGGTAAAGGAGGATAGGAAGATGAGAGGGAAAATATTAGGCGTTATTTCCATTACTATGGTGCTGGTGCTAAGTCTAAGCCTTGTGGCGATAACACCAGCAGGTAAGGCTAGGGCGGAAGACCCGCCGGTATGTCTGGTCGCACCATGGCAGCTTACCACCAAGAATGCTGATTCTACTGCCGAGTGGTCGACTGCCCAGGTCAAGAGTGGAGGCTATGCAGTCCACCTGGACAGCGGGACTACAACTGCCGGTGAAGGAGACGAGGCCAGGATAAGAATCGAGATATCTGAAGATAAAACTTTAAATGACATTACTTCTATTTCCTGGTATGAGTACCTTGTTGCCGGCTATCCGCCGCACGTCGATGTGATGATAGATATCGACGGCGACGGTGAGGAAGATGACGCTCTGGTCTTTGAGTACGCTTACAATAGTGGAAGCCACTATACTGAAGCACCGATGCCTTACGGGGCTTTAACCGGCGCCTGGTACCAGACCTTCAGTGATGACGGAAATGGCCCGGGTGTCATAGATGATTCGGCTTATGCCTGGCTTACATCTCAAGCAGCCGGTCCGCTGGGCGGCGGATTTGGCGACAATGGCCATTACGGGACCACGCTGGGCGAATGGAAGGCAGGAAAGACGACCCCACCCGGTGATATATCGGGAGCAACCACCATTACCGCCCTGGAAATAGAGGTAGATAATTGGGTTGTCAATAGTGAAGCCTACGTTGACGATATTATTGTCAATGGTTATCCGTGTTACGGGTTAATTCAGGATGCCGTTGATTCCGCCGACCCGGGTGACGTTATCAATGTAGCGCCAGGAATTTACAATGAGCAGGTAGTCATAAATAAAGGCCTGATACTCCAAGGTTATGGGGATACCACTATCATAAAACCTTCCCAGGCAACCGCTGATAGCTTTCAGCTCTTTGCGAGGGGGACCGGTGGTAACGATTCAGCGCCTATTGTCGTAGCGACTACGAATGGCGATACTGTTAGCGTTCAGAACTTAAAGATAGACGGGTCGCTGGTTAGTTCCGTGCCCGGCGGGGCCAGCCTGTTTGCCGGCATACTGTACCGGGATACCGCCGGTTTGATTGATAACGTAACGGTTGAGAACATTGGCGCCATCTACGGTGGTTGTGGTATGTACCTGGTCGGCCATGATACTGCCGTCGATGTGGAGGTACGTAATTGCAGTGTTTCAGGTTATAGCAAGAACGGCATTACTGCTAATTATCCAAATATAACTGCAAATATCCACGACAATACCGTGACTGGTATGGGGCCGACAGATGCCACTGCGCAAAACGGCATCCAGATTGGCTACGGAGCTACCGGCACTATCAGCATTAATAATGTGAGTGGCCACGTCTGGACTGACACCTACGGAGGCAGCAATGACCCGGCCACTGACCCCGATGCCGATGGTGCATGTGGCATTCTTCTGTACCATCCTGCCGGGACCGTTGAAATAGCAAGCAACATCCTTACTGGCAATCAGTTTGGTATCTGGTCAGTGGGAGCAGCTAGCATTAATGCCCACGATAATAATGTTACTGGGCTTGTTCATACGGGTAATGCCTATCCTACCGGGATTGTTGTTTCTGATTCTGATATGTGGTCCGATGATTTCGGCTATACCGAGGTCGCCACCACCGGAGCGATTACCCAGAACACGTTTACCTCACATGATTACGGCGTCCTCGTACTGGATTACACGGCAGGCGGAGCCTTGCCTGCTGTCTCGGCTGGCGGGAACAGCTTCTCCAACAACCATATCCATCTCGTCGATACCGCCGGAACTCTGAACATGCAAGATATCTGGGATACCAGTACATTCGACCGGGCAGTGGTCGTTGACCATCCGGGAGCCTCGCTTCTCCATACCATCTGGAGTAGTATCCAAGACGGCGTCGACGCTGCCAACGACAACGATACCGTCAAAGTCGCGGCGGGGACTTATGCCGAGGGGATTACGACTATCGACCAAAACTTAACTATTATTGGCGCAGATGCTCCCGGCAAACCAGTTATTCATCCCATTCAGGACACCGGCACCAGTAACGAAATCGGCGCAGGTGGTCGAGGGTGGTTCCAGGTAACCGGGGGTGCCATCGTTAACTTCAAGAATCTGGTATTCGACGGTGCAGGTAAGCTTGTTCATACAGCTGTCCATTACCACGGGGACAGTGGCGGTGGCACTGTGGAAGACTGTGACTTTATGAATATCGCGCATACACCGGCAGGATATCAAGGTCGCGGTATCAATAATTACGGTCAGCATGTGGAAGTCCTCAATTGTACATTCAGCAACATATACAGAATCGGTGTCTTCACATACAATCCTACTGCCAGCACTTTAATTAGCGGTTGTACCTACACCGGCAAAGGTGACGGTGATTGGCTTGATTACGGGTTTGAAGCTGGAAACGGCGGAGAGATAACCGTTGCAGGCTCTACCATAACGAATTGCAAAGGCGTTGCATCGGTTGATGGCTCCACATCGGCAGCTATCCTTGTGACCACCTATTATGGAGAAGGCACTCAAGCTACCATCAACGAAAATACGTTTACTGGCAACAGCGGAGGGATTGCCGTTGGCTATGACGAAGAGGATACAAGCGCTGTAGAAGCTCACTACAATAACATCGAAGGGAATACCGATTATGGAATAGATTCAACGTCAACGGCAGCATCTGTCAATGCCACCCTCAACTGGTGGGGTTCGGCTAACGGGCCGAAGCATGCCACCACCAACCCCTACTCCAGCGGTGACGAGGTGTCCGATGATATAACTTACTCTCCCTGGCTTGACGCCGCCTATCCCGAAGGGAACCCGCGAGAATATAATGTCAAGAACATCACTCAAGATACCACGTATAACTTCATCCAGGCAGCTATTGATGCCGCCAGTGATAACGATACCATCAACGTGCTTACGGGCGAGTATGCCGGAGCCATTGTAGATAGAGCAGTGAAGCTCTACGGCGCGGAAGACGGAACATCGGTTATCGTCAGTGGCGTACCATACAAAGTTGACAACGACGCACTTCACTCCGCTTTCAGACCTGAAGCCGATGGAGTTGAGATAAGGAACTTCACCATCAACTGTGATGTATCCGAAGATCTTGACCTCGGTGTTTACGCTATAGAGGTGGATGATGTAACTGTTGACTCACTGACCATCAACAGCGACGGCACCGTCCAGGGAATCACCAACTGGGGCGGTAGCGACTGGGTGATAACGAATAATACCATAACCAATACGGTGGCCTCCGGCGGCGGGGGTATAGGTATCTTCGTCGGTGCCAAGGCACAACAGCAATGCACCGGAAATCTGATACAGTATAACGAGGTCAATGCAACAGCAACGGCAGAGAGCTATTCCTGCCCCGGAATTTGTTTATGCCTCGATACGCGTTATGGCCAATACGACCTTCTAGACGGTGATGAGGATATATCAGGCAATCAAATCCTGAATAATACCATAACGGCCGCCGGGGCTAATAATGGGGTAGGTATAGAAGTAGGCACTATACTCGGCAATAGTGAAGGGGACCCCGATAGGACTGACCCCGAAAAAATTGCCGCTCTGATGGCAGCCGGCGCGCTCCACGATAATACCGTGCAAGGCAATACCATTAATGGAGCCTGTGAAGGTATCTACTTCTATAATGTCACTGGTTTGACAGTCACTCAAAACGGGATTAGCAACAACGTCAATAACGGGATATACATAGAACATGCTCACAGTGGTACCGTTATTCAATCCAATGATTTTACTGATAACAATGTCCACGTTCTGGATGACAGTGGAACCCTGGATACCGAGGATGTTCTCGCTAATAATACCTTTGACCAGACTGTAGTCGTTGACCGTGATGGAGCTTCGCTCCTCCCCGCCATCTGGAGCAGTATTCAGGACGCTATTGATAATGCCATTGATGATGATACCGTCATGGTGTCGGCGGGGTCTTATTCCCCGTTTACCGTAGATACTAAAACCGACCTGACCATTCAGTCCAGCGGGGGTGCTGCCGTCCAGGGTGTACAATCGGTGGCTACCGCTTACACTAACAGGGATTGCGTCGTTTTCGTTAAAAATTCCTCTAACGTCATCCTTGATGGATTGGGTATCCAGGGAGAGGACCTCGGCACGATCAACACGAAAAATTACGGGGTCATCTACGAAAACTCCAGCGGTAATATGACTGCCTGCACGGTATCTCCGAACAATATAGGGAATATGTACAGCCAAGCAATCGGCATATGGGACGGTTCAGAGGTAACTATTAATGACTGCCAGATAGAAGACTTCGGCAGGATTGGAGTCTTCGTTTACAACGGCTGTACGGTTGAAGTACTTGATAGCACCATCAAAGGTCAAGTATACGGCGGCGAAGGCGAGGTATGCTACGGTATAGAAGTTGAAGGTGCCTATAATGATGCTACTCCGGGCACCGGCAGTCAGGTGGTAATCAGGGGGAATGAAATCTACAACTGCGACAATACTTTCATACCAGAGCCAAGTTGGACTTCTGCCGGAATATACATAAACGGTTGGCTTGAATATTTTGATGAGGAAGACTCCGCGGTCATTGTCGAGAACAACAATATCCACGATAACTATATCGGAATTACCGTAATAAAGAGCTCGTCATCTTATGCCCACTCGAACAAAATCTACGACAACCGTAAATATGGGGTGGAGAGTGTTGCTGCCTATAATGCGGAAACTGCTGTTTTCGATGCTACCGGCAACTATTGGGGCTCGGCCACCGGACCCAAACAGGCCACCACCAACCCCTGCGCCAGCGGCGATGAAGTGACCGCTAACGTCGACTACACTCCATGGCTCGATGCCGCCGATGGCGCCCAGAGGGACTATAATGTCAAGAACGTCACTCAGGACATCAAGTATAACTGCATCCAGAGCGCCATTGATGATGCCGATGAAAGCGATACGATTAATGTAGCGGCGGGTACCTACAACGAATGCCTGGCCGTAAACAAGGGTGTCGGTATCGTCGGTACGGGTACCTCGCAGGTTACCGTCAATGTAAGCGGCCTGGCGGTAAACAACGCCGGTATTTACGTATCGGCTGATAATGTATCTCTTCAGGGCTTTACGGTGCTCAGCGACCCCACCGACACGTTACCACGGTACGGCATCAAGTTCGGTGAGGTTAGTGGTGGCTCCGTGACGGATATACTGGTAAGAGATATCTTTCGCTCCGGTTTCGACTTCCTTGGCAGCGCGAATGCCACTATTAGCCACGTGGAGTCAAGAGACAACGGCGGCCACGGCATATCACTGGTTGACTGCAATAACATTACCCTCTCGGACATTACCACCAGCGGCAGTGGTTGGCAGGCCGTCAGCGTCGCAACCTGGGGCCATTACTCCCCGCTCGGAACGAGCGGCATCGTGTTTAACGGCACCAACAGCTTTGAAAATGTCTTCCAGCTTGAGGAGGGTGACTTCAACAATCCTGGCGTGGCACCTGCCGGGGAAGCAATTATCACATACAGCACCGATATTACTGACGGCGCCGATGTCACCGTGCAGGCCGGCGAGTTCGGCTACGCACTGCACGGCGACCAGGATGACGGGCCGGATCAGAACCGCATCTTGTTTTTCGAGACGCTGGCGGATGCACAGAATGTGGCTCCTTTAGCCCCCGTTGGCCACCTCCTCGCAAGCGGAATCTACATCGAGAGCCTTACCGACCGTACTCAACTATACGTCAGCCCCGGTTGTGAAATTCAGGCAGCCATTGATGCTGCCAACGATGACGATACCATCAATGCGGCTCCGGGAACCTATACCGAAGCCATTGCAATCGGCAAGCCGCTCAAGCTGCGCGGGGCTACATATGGTGTTAACAAGAACGGTTATCCCGTCCCCGCCGGCTATGGCTGGGATGATACGGTCGAATCTATCATCAACCATCCCGACCCCGCGGGCGGTTACTTGACCATTGTCGATATTGTCGATACCGATGATGTCACCTTTGAAGGATTCATCGTCCAGGAGCTCAATGCTGTAGGTAACCAGAATAGTTCACTAATCCGTGTCCGCGCTCAATCCGACAATGTCAGTAACGTTGTCATCAGGAATAACATCATCGGGCCCAACACTAACGTGGCCAGCCAGGACGGCACGCACGGTCGCATGGGGTTATACATCGTAAACAACCCGTACAGCGACCAGTATGGCGTTGTCAACAGCACCTTCTCCGGCAACAAGATATTCGACTGCCAGGGCAACGGCAACAATATCTTCCTCTGGTCGTCGTATTCCAATCCCGCTTACGGTGCCCCCGGCCCGGCCTCTATGAACGGGACGGTTATCGAGGATAACGAAATCTATGGCGCCCACCGCAGCGGTATAGAGACCGCCGGTGGCTATTCGGATCTGATCATACGAAATAACAAGGTTTACAGCAACGGAAACATGTTCGAGGGCGATGCCGGCAACCTGAAATACGGTAATGGCATCCTCCTTATCCGCGGCTCTAGCGACAGCCATCTCGAAGATAATCCCGGCCTCGGCCCAGAAGACCTGACAATCGTAGATAACGAAATTTACAGCAACGGGAAGAATGCTATCTACATGGGGCCGATTAACAAAGACTATACCATTAATGGCAACAAAATTTACGATAACGGCTGGGATGGCATCCGGTTAGACTTTACCGCCCTCTATCATAATCCTGATTTTGAGGTAGGCGACAGGATTCCATGGTCTGACCAGACCGAAGGTGTCACCGCACAATTCAATAGCATCTACAGTAACGGCGAGTACGGCATTCGGGTCGTCGGGGAACCGACCAACGGCTTCCTGCTCAATGCCACCAACAACTGGTGGGGGAGCAAAGATGAAACTGCCGTCTCGTCGAATGTTAGTGACTTTGTTAAGTACAACCCTTGGATTGGGGCGGACGTGACCGAAACCAAGACAGAGAAAACGTCTACCAGTAATGTCACCGTTGATGCCAAGACTGAGGCGAGTACCACTGTTGAAAAGAAGGGGACCGGCACACCGATAATCACGGTGGCCAAGTACAACAGCAACCCGGGCACCGGCTTTAGCGGAACTACCGGCAATTACATAGATGTCCACGCCGATAACGTCACGGATGTCGAGGAAATTGTCATTACAGTTTACTATACCGACGATGAAATTTCCGGGTTAGACGAATCTTCGCTGAGACTGCGCTGGTGGAACGGTACGGATTGGATAGTTTGCTCGGATGGTGGCGTAAATACAACCAATATCCCCGGACCGCCAGCTTATAGCGGCTATATGTGGGCTAAGATAAGACATGATACTATACCGAGCCTGGATGACCTGAGCGGTTCTGTATTTGCCGGTGGCGGTTCTATTCAGTCTATAACGGCGTCAGGATCCGGCGGCGGCGGAGCAGTGGGAGAACCTGGCACTACCGACATCAGAGGGTTGGTGACTGCGACAGGTCGTTTTATCAAGTCAGTGACCGCTACGTCCGAGGATAATTTATGCACCCTTACCATTCCCAGGGGCACGGTAGGCCTGATCAGCAACCTGAGACCCCTTACCGAAATAACCATGCTGACAATGGATGAGCCCCCGTCTCCACCCGAGGCTGCCCACATCATCGGGCTGGCTTATGACTTCTGCCCCGATGGAGTTACCTTTGACCCGGCCATAACCCTGACCTGGAAATATGACCCCGGTGCCCTACCCGAGAATGTGGCCGAAGAAGACCTGGTTATAGCCTACTACGACGAGGATGCCGGGAAATGGGTCGAGTTGGATTGTGCAGTTGATACCGAAAACGATACTATTACCGCCTTAGTCTCGCACTTTACCACCTTTGCTGTCATCGGTACGCCCGAGCCGGAACTGGCCCCGAAACATGTCCCTGCGCCAGCACCGGAACCGGCTCCGACTCCGGGGCTTGCACCCGCGCCTGAGCCGGAACCGACTCCGGCACCTGTCCCCGAGCCAGCATCGGAGATAACACCAACCCCAGAGCCAGCGGAATCGGAACCTTCGTTACCTGCGGAACAACCAGAGGAGGAATTACCGTCAGCGACAAGAGGCTGGGTCATAGCCGTGATAATTCTGGCCGCGTTAGCAGTATTAGTCGTCGCTTTTATCGTGATACGCTCACGAACCAGAGTGCGAGGGTAACGGGCATTTACCAAATAGAAGGAGTGCTGACACAAGGGGCAGGAGATAGGTTACTGAAAGACAGTAAATGAAATATGTTCACGAGATACCAGAAAATCCGGGAGATGTAAAAGAAGTGATTGAAAAACGGAATTGTGAATTAATATCTACCTGCCCCTTTTTCAACGATGAGAAGCACTTTGAAATGACAGAAGCGCTCAAGGAAGAGTTCTGCCACGGCAACTACACATGGTGCGGAAGATATCTGGCTTATCAAGCATTAAGCAGGTACGAAAGCGAGACAGAGAACGGACAGGCAAGTCCGGTTCTCTTAAACAAAAAACAGACCTGAGGACTACTTACCACGGCGAACTCACCAAGGTATGGGGATTTCCTTGATTTCCTCTCCTTGGTACTTGCCGCCAACTTCGGGTTCGATTGCGGCATCGGTTTGAGGTTCAATGTAAATCATACCCCTGTCCGTCGTATCGAAGGCAACGACGGAATGTTGGCCCCTTTTGTAACAAAGAAGGACGATGGCACACCTTAAACCAGCCGCCTCGGCATTATTATTCACCTCGGTGGCAAATACAGCAAGGTAAGGGTCGGCGAAGGATCCATGGGCTTCTGGGCAAAAGAGGTAAAGTGGCTGCACGAATATTGGAGTAGCCACTAGTATTGTTTCAGGTGGAGCTCAACTCTCTCCTGTCTCCCAGTCCAATAAGTTGATATTTTACCTGTTTTAAGCTAACCAGATAGGTTAAAAGCCAATTTAAAAGTTCCACGTATTGTACACCACCGCCCACCATAAGAGGATTTGTCTTTAGAACACAAGGGCAAAATCATTAGAAAAAGTTTTAGCTATTATCCAGCACGGCCTACCGTTATAATCACGAATTATCATACCAGTTCGGAAGCTATCTAGTAGTTGCAACCTATCGTAAAATACTACTTCACCGTGCAACGTAGAACCGCCTCTTCGCTCGCAATATAGCTAATTTGAGAGTAATACTTCGTCGGCTATCACTACTACTTAATAACTAGCTCGGCAAAAGACGTCGGATAATATTTACCCTGGCTCACGTATCTTATGCCTCTGATGAGGTCAGAGCTGGCAGCTTTTTTAGGAATGAAACCATAAGCCCCCGATTGTTTGGCGATAATCATGTTTTCTTCTTCATCATACTGGGTCAAAACCAGGACCTTAGTCTCCGGGCACTCTTGATGTATCAGCTTGGTCGCTTCGATGCCGCTCATTTCCGGCATGACGATATCCACCAGGGCAACGTGCGGTAGGAGGCGTAACGCCTTATCAAAAGCATCACGCCCGTCGACTGCTTCGCCGACCACCTCCATGTCCTTTTGCAGAGAGACAACCGAACATATCCCGGTCCTGACCATGGTGTGGTCATCGACGACAAGCACTCTTATTTTCTTGGTAATGGCTTCAAGCAAGCTCTGAATACGGGGAATAAGCGAGGCCGGCTCAATGGGTTTAAACAAATATTCGTCGCCGTCCACCTGCAAACCTTCGAACCTCCGCCATCCCCTGATCGGTCGCTCTTCGTAGCGGGCGTCGATGACGAGTAATGGTATTTCCTTATACCTCGGATGCTGCCCCAGCCACTGATACATGGCAAACGCCTGCCCGGCCGGTGCCATCGTACCTAGTATAATAAGATTCGGTTCTTTTCTTATCACCTCCTTGGCTTGGGCCTGGCTCGATGCTGTCGTAACCTTGAAGTTTTTAGCTTCCAGAGTACGCCGGCATGACTCCACAAAAGTGGGTTCGTCGTCAATAATCAGGACTTTTTCCTTCTTAGCTCGTTTGCTTTCTTTCTTTATCCCGGATTTCACTGTCTTTTTTGTCTTATCGTTACTCATCTCATTCTCCTCCACTACCGTGAATATAGCCATTATGGCCACCCGGTAATATACCTGACCAAAGGCACCTTAGCCGCGCTTGTCAACAAGCCCGGCAGCCAATAAAATATCGGGCACTATACCTTCATTACCCACCGCCATGATATGCACGCCGTGACACAGGTTTTCTTCCTTGATAGTTTTTATAAACCTTGCGGCAATTTCAATCCCTTTCTGGAGCCCCTTACCTTTTTCCACCGCAGCCAGTTCATCAATAAGTGGCTGGGCGACAATTATACCGGGGACATTGTTATTCATATAGCGGGCCATGCCGGCCGATGAGAGGACGATGATACCTGCCAGGATTTTAACGTCAAACTGTGAGGCATACTGCATAAATCGGCGGAGGCTCGCCAGGTCAAATATACCCTGGGTCTGAAAAAATTGTGCGCCGGCAGCGACTTTCTTGTCGAATTTAATAAGCTGCGGCTCGATGAAGTCTGCCTCCGGGTGGACGGAGGTGCCGGTACAAAATTTCGGGGCTGCCCCCAGTTCATTGCCTCCCATATCGACCCCGGATTCCATGATCTTTACCATTTTCAATAACTGCACGGAATCAAGGTCGAAAACGGGCTTGGCATCTTTATGGTCTCCCACGTCAATCGAGTCCCCCGTTAGACAGAGCACATTGGTAATACCTCTGGAGTAAGCCAGGAGAAGCTCAGCCTCCAGCGCCAGACGGTTCCTGTCACGACAGGTCATCTGGAGGATTGGCTCGCCCTTGAGTTCCTTCACCAGTAAACAGCCACCTATCGAGGGGAAACGCATCACGGAGCTCTGATGGTCCGTGATATTTATAGCATCGACTTTATTCTTGAGCAGCTTGATATGGTGAACCAGTTCCGTGACATCGACGCTCTTGGGAGGCCCCACCTCCGTTGTCACGATAAATTCATTGGAGTTGAGTTTCTCTTCAAATAACGAATTAGCCATCGCTTTCTCCCACCGCAGTCTCTACGTTAATCGTGATTCTTCTCGGTCTGGGGATTGCCCGGTAATTCCGGGGAGCGTAATACCGGCGCATCTTGTCCAGTTGCTGTAATCTTTCCAGGCGCTGATAAATTAAAATCCAGGCGCAGTCCATATCCTTATTAGCCTCACATTTACCGTTCTTAGTACCGGCACAGGGACCGTTGAGTATGCCTTTAGTACACCTGGTGATTGGACATATGCCGGCAGTGTCTTCCAGCCGGCACTCACCGCAAGCGGCGCAGCGCTCATCCCAGACCCCCGATTCTTTAGTCATACCCATGAAAGAGGTGTTAACGCCGGGCAGCACCGGCATATCCGCAAAACGTTCCGCTATAGCCTGCACGCCGATGCCACAACCCAGCGATAGTATTACGTCCAAATCAGCTATTCTTTCGGCAAGCGGCTCCAGGAACTCCGGGTCGCACTGCCTTTTCACGGTATGTTCGGTAAAGGTATGAGCACCTTCACCACTCCTTGTCTGCGCCAGCTGTAATGCGTCGTGGAGAAAAGAGACCTCACGCTCACCACCGGCGTCACATACCGTCATGCAGGTGCCACAACCGAGTATCAATACTCGTTGATAAGGGCCAATCATGCGTATTATATCTTCCAGAGGCTTTTGCTCCGCTACTATCAACTTTTCACCTCCCCCTTTATTACTGAAGTCAAACGGAGGGCGCTTAGTTGCTCAACGAATTTATCCAATTCTTCGGCGGGGTCATCGGTGGTAGTGCCGAGAGCGAAAACCTGGAGTCGTTCGGGCTCGAGGCCAATCGGCTTCATTATCTTCCTGACTTTCGCCACGCGCTGCTGCACCCAGTAGGTGGTATTTTCGCGAGCGCACTGCTCCCCGCACCCCGCGATGAAGACTCCTTCGGCACCCATCTCAAAGGCAGCCAACAGGTGGGACTCCTCCACCTTGGCAACGCAGAGAACCGGCACGATACTGACGCCCGCTTTGCCACCCCGCCACAACCTGGCCAGAGTCCCGGTACCAAAGAGGCCATACTGGCAACAGAAACCAATAATAAGCGGCTTATTTTTCGATTCGGCAACCAGTTTTATGGTGTGACTCAACTCATCATTCACCTGGCGCCGGTCAAACGGCTTTCTCAAGACTATCGCCTTGGCAGGGCATTCAGCCACACATATACCGCAAGCCTGGCACTGGTCAGCAGGTATACGAACGGTACCGCTTTCATCAAGATAAGGCACGTGATACGGACATACCCTCAAGCAAGTAAGGCAGGTGGCACACTTATCCTGAAACAGGATTTCCACACCCACGCCGCATCGCAGGCACCTCCGCGCCTCGTTAATAGCCTGTTCCCATCCATAAACAAGTTCAACCGTTTCGAAGTCTTTAGTCCGGTCTTCGCCATCCAGACTCGGCGGCTCGACCCGCTCGACCTTTTTTATCATCTCTATCGTTTCCGGCTTGAGGTCGCCGCTAAGTTTCTCTTTAGTATCTCTTATCGGCAGTGGATACCGGTGCTGGAGATAATCATCGATGCGTGACGCCGCAAGTCTGCCGGCCGCCAGAGCTTCGGTCACTGTAGCCGGGCCGGTGACGGCATCACCTCCGGCAAAGACCCCGGCTCTATTGGTGGTGAGGGTGACAGGATCGACCTGAATCGTGCTACCCCTGCCGATGCGGACTCCAAAATCGTCCGGGGTCTGGGGCGCCTGCCCGATAGCACCGATTAAGGTATCATAATTCTCATCAAATTCGCTGCCCTTGACCGGTAACGGTCGCTGCCGACCACTCTCGTCAGGATCGCCGAGTTCCATTCTAACGCAGGTTACCGTCAATCTCTTATTTATCCTTTTAACTTTCGTCGGAATTACCAGGTAAACGATTTCAATCCCCTCTTCCAAGGCCTGTTCTATCTCCTGGGGGTCGGCTGGCATTTCCGCGCGGGTGCGACGGTAGAGGATTCTTACCTTTTTGACACCCAGACGGGTTGCTGTACGCGCCGCGTCAATGGCTACGTTCCCCCCACCGACCACGGCAACCTTTCTCCCCAGGGACGGCTTCAACCCGAGGTTAACCTCGCGGAGAAAAGTCGCGCCGTCTATTACCCCGGGGCTCTCCTCTCCCTCTATCCCCATTCTGAGACTCTGATGAGCGCCGATGGTGATGAAGATAGCTTTGTAACCAAGCTCAAAGAGCAGGTCCAGGGACACCACCCGGGTATTCGTCCTGATTTCAACTCCCATGCTTGTAAGTCTCTGGACTTCAATATCCAGGACTTCACGGGGGAGTCTATACTGGGGGATGCCTACACGGAGCATGCCTCCGAGTTCGGAATGGGCTTCGAGTATAGTCACCGGATAGCCCATTTTTTTTTGATAGTAAGCGCAGGCCAGACCGGCTGGCCCGGAGCCCACAATGGCTACCTTTTCCGTATACTTGGTCTCAGCTTCAGCCTGCACCATCCGGTCGCCGCCGAATTCCACGGCGAACCTTTTCAGGGAGCGGATGGCGAGGGGTTTATCCACTTGAGAGCGCCGGCAGGCTTCTTCACAGGGATGCGTGCATACGTAAGCGCAAATAGATGGGAAAGGGTTGCCCGTTCTGATGACCTGGAGCGCCTCCATAATCCTGCCTTGAGAAACCAGCCCGACATATTCTCTGATATCCATATGCAGGGGGCAGACATCCTGGCAGGGAGGTACCAGGCTGTGGTCTAGAGCGCTTTCCTGATAATTTTCCGGCGATTTCTTGTTAACCACATTCATCAGCAAACACCTCAATCTCTGTTGAGTGGCAACAATCGACGGTTAATATACTACTTAATTATGCCACCAGACCGCCGGAACCAGGCAATAGGAAATGCAACGGAAAGCAAGGGGGTACGGCTCTGGAATATATACCGGTAAATACCCTAATTCTCAACCGGGAAAAGTACTGGCTATCGCTGGGTTTAAGGGGCTCACTGTGATGCGGCTATATTGTTATTATCCGCTTGCGGATGGCATACTTAATCAGGTCGGTCTTGCTGCGGAGGTTCAGCTTGTTCATCAAGCTGCTTTTATACCACTCCACCGTCTTGGGGCTGACGATAAGTATCTCGGCAATCTCACGGCTGGTATGCCCTTCCGCAACCAGCTTAATCACTTCCCTCTCCCTATCCGTTAGCTGCTGGTAAGGGTCCTGTTCGCCGTTAGATGGTATTTTCTGCTGATATTCCTCGACAAGAGCCGTGGCGGCAGTTGAAGACAGGTAGGATTCTCCTCTATTGGCGGCTTCGATAGCCGCGGCAAGCTCCGTAAACGCCGACATCTTAGTTACAAAACCGCTGGCACCTGCTTCGATGATGGGAATAACATATTCGCTATCGTCATATTGTGTCAGTGCCAGTACCTTTATGCCGGGGAATTCCTTTCGTAAACGTCGTGTGGCTTCGAGTCCGCCCATGACCGGCATTGCCAGGTCCATGAGTACCACGTCAGGCATGAGTTGCCTTACCTTTGTCAGGGCTTCTTTACCGTCCGATGCCTCGCCGACTACTTCGATATCATCGACGAGCATCAGCAGGGAACGTATTCCGGCCCGTACCAGGGTATGGTCATCAACTATCAATACCTTTATTTTCTTCATACGTTAAATTTCCACAAGCGGTATTTTTACGGTTACCTTGGTGCCCTGCCCCGGACGGGAGTCGATATGGCAGTGTCCTCCGGCCAGACTTACCCTCTCCTTGAGAGTGAACAAACCCGCCCCCCTTCCGCTGGGGTCAACCCGCGTTAGTTTCTTCACATCAAAGCCTTTGCCATCGTCCTCTATATACAGCGTACACTCATTTTCATCACATTCCAGTTTAACCAGGGTATTCTTCGCTTCGGAGTGTTCCAGGATATTGCCGATTAGTCCCTGCGCCACCCGGAAAAGAGTCACTTCGACCTCTGGCGGGAACCTCTTTTCCGTACCATTAAATTCAGAAGATACGTTGATTCCATGAGACTGAAGCGTGTCCTTGGCGTAACGGTGTATCGCCGCCGGCATACCGAGCTCATCCAGCAGGCTGGGCCGGAGTTCTTTCATTAGCCTCACGATTTCATGGCCGGCGTGAACCGCGAAGGAGTGCGTCGCTTTGACCTTCTCTATAAATTCGGCATCCCCGATACCCTTCATCTCCGCAATCGTCATTATCGCCTGGAGGCTTAAGGTCAGGCTGGTAATCGCCTGGCTGGTGTCGTCGTGTAATTCGCGGGCTATCCTCTTTCGTTCCTGTTCCTGTGCCGTCAGGGCGTGTTGTAGAAGCGCCCGATATCTTTCTCCCGCCTGCGCCAGCCTATCGTAGAGTCTTGCCTGCTCAATTGCCGTACCCAGATAATCGCCAATCGACTTGAGTAAAGAGACCTCGTCGGCGGCAAAACGGTTTGCCACGTGGCTGGCGATATTCATTACCCCGGTCACTTTTTCCTTCGCCTTAAGGGGAATACTCACAAATCCTTTGAGTCCCTCGGCGATAACTAGCTCCGGCCGGGTGATACGCGGGTCCTTGGAAATATCCTCCACTATTATGGGCTCGCCGATTTCTGCCGCCTGTCCCGCGATGCTCTTACCCAGGGGTATTTTAGCCTCTTCGGTGTATTTTGCGGATAATCCACGCTGTACCCGATAGCTCAAGGTCTGGGACTCTTCATCAAAGAGTAAAATGCCTCCGATGTCGCTGTTAACAAGCTCTAGCACATCATCCAGTGCAGTCTTTAAAATGGTATCCAGATCATACAGTCCGCTCACGGCACCCGAGATATGACTCAATGCTAAAAGTTGATGATGTCGCCTGAGAATCTGCGTTTCCAGTTCTCTTTCCGCGGTGACATCCCTCCGCAATTCCACCATGGCTCTGGTCTTGCCCTGCTTGTCAAAAATAGGATATGCCGTGATTTTTACGTAACCATGAACTCCGGGCTGGTTGACAGGATGAATAACCGTCGTCATGTTCCCGCTTTCAACGACCTGTTGCAGGGGGCAGTCCCAAAAAGGTTCATGGCAGGGAGTGTTCCTGTTATGAAAGACCTTATAGCACAACTTGCCGATAGGCGAATCGCCTTTGGTCTGGTATTTATTGAGCATAGCTGCATTAGCGAACCTGACACGGTAATCGGGGTCGACTAGCAGAAGCTCGTCTTCTACGGCATCGATTATTTCCTGTAGGTCAACTTTCAGCCCGGAGTCTATAGGCTCGGACGTCTCTGCTTTTTTCGTACCCATCTCCACATCCACCTTGTATGAATAAAGGTACTGCTAGAATCGCCCTTTGTCAAGATTGGTTAGCGTAACTATAGCCTGATTGGGGGGGGCCGGGGTAAGCGCTAAATTCAAAATATATGGAGAGTTCTACTTTTTCTCTAGCACGGTCTGGCTGGAGACTCCCGCGTTAAGTCACCAAGCCAAATTCCGGTTCGAAAACTGGTTTTCATCGTGTATGCAACAGCGTGGGGTACGCCGGATGATGACGTGTTATTAAGTAACTGGCGTTCTTAACAATATGATATAATATGGAATTAAGGTGTTCATGTAATGCAGGCAGTTAAAGTCAGCCATGTAGTCAAGACATTTGCGGATAAAATCGCTGTTGATGACCTGTCTTTCTCGGTCAATCAGGGCGAGATATTCGGTCTGATAGGCCCCAACGGCGCGGGCAAGACCACGACAATCAGGATGGCGATGGACATCATCAGACCGGATTCGGGTGAGGTATTTGTCTTCGGCAAGAAGTTCGGTGAAGATGCCCAGAATAACCTCGGCTACCTGCCCGAGGAAAGAGGCCTGTATAAAAAACTGAAAGTCCTTGAAACAATAATATACCTTGCTTCCCTTAAGGGCATGGACCGGCATCGGGCGGAAGAAAGGGCCAGCGAACTGCTCGAAAAAACAGGCATGTTAACCAATAAGGGAAAGAAAATCGAGGAAATGAGCAAGGGTATGAGTCAGATTATTCAGTTCGTTGTTACTATCACGCATGACCCGCAGCTGGTTATTCTGGACGAGCCATTTTCCGGCCTCGACCCGGTGAACGTAGAGCTGTTGAGAGAGATATGTGTCGACTTGAAGAATCAGGGTAAAGCCGTCGTCTTGAGCGCTCATCAGATGAACCAGGTGGAGGAACTGTGCGACCGTATCCTGATGGTAAACAACGGGCGCGCCGTCCTTTACGGTGACCTGGCTGAAATAAAGTCGAAATACAGAGGCAATTCGGTTTTCGTTAATACCGAAGGTGAACTGGGTGACGTATCCGGGGTTACCGGGAAACGCCAGCACAAGGGCTACGTCGAACTGTTGCTGGATGAGAAGACAACCCCTCAACAAATCCTGGAGCAGCTGGTAAGCCGCGGTATAGTCATCAATCGTTTTGAGATGGCCACTCCCTCGCTTAACGAGATATTCCTGAAGGAGGTGGCGAAAAAATAGATAGGAAGACGCTGCTGATATTCAGGCACGAATTCCTGCATACGATAAAGCGGACAGGATTTATCGTGATGACCCTTATCGTGCCGGTCCTGGCTCTCCTGGCGATAGGCGTCGTCCAGCTGATATCGTCAATCATCGAGCCGTCGGAAGTAGAAACGACTACCATCGGGTACGTTGATGAAATCGGCGGATTCGATCGGTATACCGCCCAGGGGCCAATCGAGATGGTCCGCTACCCTACGCAGGATGAGGCGACGGCTGCCTTACTCGCGGACGACGTTTCGGAATATTTCGTCATTTCAACGTCTTACACGTCGGCGGGATTAGTAAACCTGTATACTCTGGAGAAACAGCTGGAACCACCCCCGGGAATTCAGTCCGCCATAAAGAGTTTTCTTACGAGTAATCTCTTATCGGGGGAAGTGCCTGCCGGTATTATTCAGCTCGTTGAATCCCCGTTATATCTGGCGACTACCAGACTTACCGAAACCGGCGCAGTGGCTACCGAGCAGGGCGGCTTCGCGAATCTCCTTGTTCCCGCTATTTTCAGCCTGCTGCTTGCCCTCTCTCTGAATTTCTTTGCCGGCTATATGGTACAGGGACTGGGAGAGGAGAAAGAGAGCCGGCTTATTGAGGTATTACTGTCCTCCGTTACCACCCGGCAATTACTCACTGGAAAGGTGTTGGGACTGGGTATAGCTGGTCTGGTACAGGTGGTAGTCTGGCTTATCTCACTGCCGCTCCTGTTGAACCTGGCCTCATCCACTTTCGGCGGTTTTTTCAGCACAATACAGATACCGGCTAACTTCATCGTTCTGGGGATTATCTATTTCATATTGGGATATCTATTGTTCACTGCGCTTTCGGCGGGTGTCGGCGCCATCAGCCCCAATGCCCGGGAAGGAACGCAATTATCCCTGATTTATTCCATGTTTGCCATCGTACCCCTCTGGTTCTCATCTTTATTGATGATATTCCCGAAAAGCCCAATCTGGACAGTCCTGACTATTTTCCCCATCACGGCTCCCGTAGAAGCGATGCTAAGGCTGGGAGTCAGCGATATCCCTGCCTGGGAAATGGCTACCAGCATCGTGTTACTGGCACTCTCTATCATCGGTGTATTATATATATCCATCAAGGTTTTCAGAATTTACCTGCTCATGTATGGGAAAAGGCCCAAACTGGGTGAAATTATCCGCAGCATCAGGAGCGGATAGTCTATGCAGGCTGTTAGAGTTCCCCTTTCACGATTGACAAGACACACATATTTTTTATAGGCTAATTGATACGTTATAGTTGCCGTAATATAGTTGAGGGGAGGAGTGTGGGGAAAAATGAACTCCTCTGGGACGCATGGGCTAAAAGTGAAAAAGGGCGGGCAGCAGTCCGAGCTTCTGGTATTAAGCAGGATATCGGCGGCGTTAAGCGGCCTTTGGGACTTAAATGCCATTCTCGGTGTCGGTCTTGACAGCACCCTGGATATCATGAACGGGACCATCGGTGAGATATTACTCATCGATGAACTCACCCAGGAACTCTCCCACGTAGTACATCGCGGTCTAAGCAAGGAATTCGTGGAGAATGTAAGTTTGAGCCTGGGCGAAGGTATTTCCGGCAGCGTGGCCAAGACCGGCAAGGCTATTCTCCTCGAAGATATCTCCGCGGACCCGCGGGTGGCACATCGGGAGATGGTTGCGGCGGAGGGGCTGAAGGCATATGTATGTGTGCCCCTCCGGGCCAGGGATAAGGTATTGGGCGTTCTGAACGTGGCCAGTCGCGAGTCCCGTAAATTTACCACCAGCGATATGCATCTGCTTTACGCTATCGGCGACCAGCTCGGCATCGCCGTAGAACACGCCAGACTGTACGAGCGCTTGAGGAAAGCGCGGGAGAGGCTGCGCAGGCTCGCCCGCCAGAACCTGATGGCGGAGGAGGACGAGAGGAGAAGGATAGCCCGCGAACTTCACGACGAGACCAGTCAATCGCTTTCCGGGATAGCCCTACAGTTGCAGGCATTGATTGAGTTATCCGCCATGTCCGGCCAGCATGAGCCTGAATTTACCGCCGGACTGAAAAAGGTACAGGCATTGACCGTGCAGGTGCACAACGAGGTAAGTCGGCTGATATCCAACCTGCACCCGGCTTTACTGGATACGCTGGGACTGGTACCGGCGATTCGCCAGAACGTGGAGTCCAGGTTGCAGTTGCTTGAAATCAACGTGACCATAGAGACAAAAGGCAAAGAAATGAGGTTTCCACCTGATGTCGAGGCAGCCCTTTTCCGTTTCGTCCAGAGCGCCATCGGCAACATCGTCAAACATTCCAAAGCAAAGAATGCTGCCATGATACTGGAATTCAGGCAGGATGAATTTATACTCACCATTACCGATGACGGCCAGGGATTTAACGTGTCAGAAATTACCGATGTAGAGGAGAGCGGTCGGGGGCGCGGTCTGTTCAGCATGAGGGAGAGAATCGGTTTTCTCGGCGGCACCAGCGGAATCGAATCTGAACCGGGGAAGGGTACCAAGGTCTGGGCCAGGATACCGGTCGGACAGGAAATAGCATATGCAAAAGATAAGAGTGCTGGTAGTTGACGACCATACCATCATACGCGACGGCATTAGCGCCCTGCTGGCATTATCCGGTGATATCGAGGTAGTGGGAGAAGCTACCAACGGCAACGAAGCACTGGACAAGGTGCGGGAGCTGGACCCTGATGTTGTGCTCATGGATATTGCCATGCCGGTGATGGGCGGTCTGGAGGCAACGCGCCGCATAAGTAAAGAATTCCCGAGGACCAAAGTGCTTGTCCTTACCCAGTACGATGATAAAGAGTATTTCTTTCCGGTTATCGAGTCAGGCGCCTCCGGATTTATCAGTAAGGCGGCGGCGTCTTCGGAACTCACGGTGGGGATACGCTCGGTCTTCCGGGGGGACTCTTACCTTTCGCCGTCCGTTACCAAGCTGATGGTGGACAACTATCGGGACTCCGCCGGCCAACGTACGATGCAGGACCCGTATAACAGATTAACAACACGCGAGCGCGAGGTATTCAAGTTGCTCGCGGAAGGCCGCAGCACACAGGAAATAGCGAATATCCTGGTCATAACCCCCAAGACCGTGGAAGGGCACAAGACCAATCTCATGCTGAAGCTGGGTGTCCATAACCGCGTCGAACTGGTTAAAGCCGCTCTGCGTAAGGGTATCATCACTCTTTAGTCTTCGCCTGACCCGGAATCATACAAACTGCCGCTCCTCCGTAACGCCGTCCGTTCATTTTTCGTTAATCCCATTGTCAGGGTATATTTTCGTAAATTCAGGGGTTTAGTCTGCCGGTTATCGGGGTAAATCCCCTATTCCCTGTTTATACTATGCATCATATAGTGGTAACTATAGGCGCTTCCGGTGAAAGGAGGCAAAAAATGGAAAAAGAACAAACGATTCTGATAGTGGATGACGAAGAAGAATTTTTAGAAGAGGTAAAGAAGGCCCTGGAAAAAGTAGGGTATACCGTCGTCACCGCCGGCGACCAGGAAGAGGCTAAAGAGTCGGTACGCTCTCACGAGCCCGACGCGATTGTCCTGGGCACGATTATGCCCCGCGGCGATGCCTTTCTGTTCCACAAATGGATGAAGCAGACCCTGGGGTTTGGCAATCTACCAATCATGGTTATCAATGCTCCGCCGGAAAAGCAACTGCTCAAGGGTTGGAGAATGGATGAGGGTATGCAGATAGACGCCGAAGATTTCCTCGCCAAGCCCGTCGAGCCGGTTGCCCTGGTACCCCGCATCCAGGCCCTGCTGGACAGGGCTACCAAGAAAATCAGGGTGCTGATTGTCGATGACCACGCGGTGGTAAGGGACGGGATAAAATCCGTGCTTACGCTGCAGCGGGATATGCAGGTCGTCGGGGAGGCCGTCAACGGGAAAGAGGCGCTGGAGAAGACTATGGAGCTCATACCGGATGTCGTGGTGATGGACATTATCATGCCGGTGATGAACGGACTGGACGCCGCCCGTGAAATTTGCCAGAAACAAAAGACCGCCAAGGTCCTGATGCTGACGCAGTACGACGACGAGGAGAATGTCCTTGCCAGTAAAAAGGTGGGGGCGGTGGGGTTTATCCCCAAAGCCGCCGCCAGTTCCCGGCTGCTGACCGGTATCCGTTCCGTGGCGCGTGGCGACCAGTCGTGGATTGAATCTCTCCAGCCGAAGGTACAGGATGGGGAGACAGCTTGAGTGGAAGCAATTACGATTGTCCTGAATGACGTCGAGGTAAGCGGTTACCCGGGCACTACTATCCTGGACCTGGCGCGGGAATCCGGGGTATATATTCCTACTCTCTGCTACGACCCTAATCTGGCATCGGTAGGAGCCTGCCGTCTCTGCCTGGTGGAGGACGAACGCAACGGTGCTTTGCTGGCTTCCTGCGTGACGCCTATATCGCCGGGAATGGTTATCAAGACCAACTCACCGCGGGTGGTGGAGCACCGAAAAAAAATCTTAAAACTCCTCCTCGCCAGCCACCCCGATTCCTGCCTGGTTTGCGATAAGGGAAATAGCTGTCAGTTACGCAAGCTGGCGGCGGAAATGGGAATCGGCCTCGTCGAGTTCCAGAGAATTCCGCAGCTGGACATAATCGAAGAAGTCAATTCGTTTATCGAGCGCGACCTCTCCAAGTGTATCATGTGTAGCAAGTGCATCAGGGCTGACCAGGAGCTGGTCGTGGAGGGGGCTATCGACTATATCGACCGCGGCGCTGCGGTCAGGCCGGCGACCCTGAACGATATGCCGCTGGAAAAATCGGAGTGCACCTTCTGCGGCACCTGCGTGGCTATCTGCCCGACAGGCGCCCTGATGGAGAAGGAAAGGGCTTATAGCGGTACGGCGACGGAAACGGTCACCACGATATGTCCTTATTGCGGCTGCGGGTGCACCGTTTGTCTGGGAGTCAAGGACGGCAGGGTAATATTTTCCAGGCCTCCCCCGGAAGGGCAGGTGAACGCCGGCACTCTGTGCGTGCGGGGGAGTTACGGGTACGACTTTATTCACAGTCCGGAGCGACTGCTTCATCCGCAGGTTAAAGTAGATGGCCAGTTTCAGGAGGCTACCTGGGAAGAAGCGCTTTCTCGGGTGGCCGGTGAACTCAACCGGATAAAAGAGAACCACGGCGCCGACGCTATCGCCGTATTCGGCTCCTCAAAGTGCACCAATGAGGAAAATTATCTTCTCCAGAAGTTCACTCGCGTCGTCCTGGGCACCAACAACATTGATAACGGCAGTCGTCTTTACAGCGCCGCGAGCCGGGTGGGCCTGGGTACATCCGTCGGCTACGCCGGCACTACCGGAACTATAGATTCGCTGGAAAAATCACAGGTGATAATGGTCATCGGGGCCGACCCGGAAATATCGGCTCCCGCCGTAGCTTATGCCATCAAGCGAGCCGTCAGGAATAAAGGTGCCGGTTTAATCGTCGTAGACCCGCGCCGGACGTCGCTATCGCAGTTCGCCCATATGTGGCTCAAACCCCGCACGGGTACCGATGTAGCCCTGCTCAACGAACTTGCCAGGGTGATTATCGAAGAGGGGAAAATGGATATAGAGTTCGTTACCCGTATGACGGATAACTTCGCGCGGTGGGCTCAAAGTCTGAAGCAGCAGGAACCCGGATACGCAGAGAAAATCACGGGCGTTCCCAGGAAAGACATGCAGAAAGCCGCACGTATTATTGCCGGCGCCGAACAAACCTCTATCGTCTACGGGAACGGTATAACGCAATACGTCACCGGAACCGATGCCGTAATCGCCATCGGAAATTTGAATATGCTCACCGGGAATGCCGGCAGGCACGGCGGGATTTTTGCCCTGCAACGGGAGAACAATGCCCTTGGAGCATGCGACGTGGGCGTTCTGCCCGATTTCCTGCCCGGTTATAAGAACATCAATAACGCTCAAGACAGGCAGACGTTCGAGGAGCGCTGGCGATGCGACTTGCCGGTGAACGCCGGATTGACAGCCTGGGAGATGATAGAGGCGGCGGGAACTGGAAAGGTGAAGGCGATGTTCGTCATGGGAGAAAATCCGGCGGTGAGTTTCCCTCAAACGTCCCTGGTCAAGGAAGCCCTGGCGAGGCTCGATTTACTGGTGGTGACGGATATGTTCCTGACCGAAACCGCCGCGCTGGCTTCGGTGGTGCTGCCGGCTGCCAGCTTCGCTGAAAAATACGGCACCTTCACCAATTTCGAGGGGAGGGTCCAGCAGCTAACGAAGGCCATCGAGCCTGTTGGCGAGAGCCTTCCTGATGCGGAAATAATACTGGAGCTCTCCGGTAAGATGGACTACCCGTTGCGGTATGACTCTCAACAGGAAGTGCTTAATGAAATCGAGGAATCGGTGCCGTTCTGCCATCATGCCGCCCGCGTTGACAGCGACGTTATAGAACCGGAACTGGCCGAAGAGGAAGACGGCTATTACGGGAACCGGCGTTTGTATAAAGGACTTTTCCCCAGCGGTTTCGGTCGGTTTTTAACCGTGGAGTATACGCCTCCGCAGGAAGCGGAAAGCAACGGCTATCCCCATACTTTAATAGTCGGCTCCAGTCGTTATCACTTTGGCACCGGCGCGCGCAGCACGCGGTCGGGACGGCTGAACCGTTTTTCTCCGGAAGCGTTTCTGGAAATAAGCGATGACGATGCCGCCGAAACGGGCATAATCGACGGCGCTACCGTAAAGGTCATCTCGGCGCAGGGAGAGATAACAGCAACCGCTAAAGTTAATAACACGTTATCGCGCGGCCTGCTTTATATGCCCATGTCTTACCCGAACACTCCCGTTTACGGCCTGTTCCCTGCCGTACTCGACCGTCAGGTCAAAACGCCGGCGCTCAAATCATGCGCGGTCAGACTGGAAAGGACTGCCGATAATGGATAAGGCAAAGAAAGCACCCCCGGTAAACATGAGACAGATAGATAAAATTATCGCGGGTTACCGGGGTGAAAGATGGGCGTTGATACCCCTGACCCAGGAGATCCAGGAGAAGGTCGGCTATATTCCCCCGGAAGCCATACCACGTATAGCCGCCGCCTTGGGGCTGTTCCCCAGCCAGGTACAGGCGGTGATTACGTTTTATGAGCAGCTTTACACCCATCCCCGGGGTAAAAATATCGTACGGGTTTGTCGGGGAACCGCCTGCCACGTGCGCGGCGGCAAGACTATCCTGAAACTGGTCAGGCAGTACCTGGGCGTTGAGGAGGGGGAAACCACCGACGACATGGAATATACCCTCGAAACGGTCGCCTGTATCGGTGTCTGTGCGCTGGCACCGAATCTCATGATAAACAAAGAAGCCCACGGCGACATGAATCCCAAGAAGGTAGCCCGACTATTTGGCAAGAGTGGGAAGGAGTAATATGCCGCGAAAACGCAAGGTATTAGTCTGCCGGGGTACCGGATGTGTCTCGGGTGGCGGCGACAACGTCTACAAAGCTCTCAAGGCGGAACTGAAAAAGCAGGGAGTAACCGGAGCCGAGATAGACTTCACCGGCTGTCACGGCTTCTGCCAGCAGGGACCTAATGTCGTGGTTGAACCCGATGGCATCTTCTATACCCATGTCGATGCAGACGATGCCGCCGATATCGTTACTTCTCACCTCCGCGACGGCCAGCCGGTTGAGCGCCTTTTCTACCACGACCCGGTGACCGGCGAGGCAATACCGGGATATGCGGATATTAAATTCTATCAGGAGCAGGAGCGTATCGTTTTGCGGAACTGCGGGCACATAAATCCCGAACGTATCAGCGATTATATCAATAGGGGAGGATACCAGTCCCTCAAAAAAGTGGTCTTTATGATGGCGCCGGAAGAGGTTATTGACATTATAAAAAGTTCCGGTCTGCGGGGCAGGGGCGGGGCGGGCTTTCCCACCGGTACCAAGTGGGAATTCTGCCGTAAAGCTGCCGGCGAGCAGAAATACATGATATGCAATGCTGATGAAGGCGACCCCGGGGCATTTATGGACCGCTCCATTCTGGAAGCCGATCCTCATGCCGTCCTGGAAGGTCTGGCGATAGCCGCCTACGCCATCGGTGCCAGTGAAGGCTATATCTATGTCCGCGCCGAGTACCCGCTAGCCGTAGAACGCATTCGCAAGGCTCTCGAACAGGCGCAGGAGAAAAATTTCCTGGGGAAAGGAATCCTCGGTACTGATTTTAATTTCACAGTCCATATAAAAGAAGGCGCCGGCGCTTTTGTCTGCGGCGAGGAGACGGCGCTGATAGCGTCCATCGAGAGCCGGCGCGGTATGCCCCGCCCAAGACCACCCTTCCCGGCCAACTCCGGTCTGGATGGCAAACCGACCATTATAAATAACGTAAAAACGCTGGCAACTGTCCCGGTCATTATCGAAAAAGGCGCCGACTGGTTTGCCGGAATCGGCACGGAGAAGAGCAAGGGCACGGCCGTTTTTGCTCTTACCGGGAAAATCGCCAATAGCGGTCTGGTCGAAGTGCCCATGGGCACGCCGCTGTCCCATATCATTAATAACATCGGCGGCGGAATTCCGCGCGGCAGGCAGCTTAAGGCGGTACAGACCGGTGGACCTTCCGGCGGCTGCATTCCCGCCCGCTTCATCGATACACCCATAGAATACGAGACGCTTGCCGGACTCGGCTCCATCATGGGCTCCGGTGGGATGGTCGTCATGGACGAGGCCACCTGCATGGTGGAGGTGGCCAGATACTTTTTGAGCTTTACCCAGAGCGAGTCATGCGGGAAATGCACACCCTGTCGACTGGGCACTCGCCAGATGCTGGAAATTCTTACCAGGATTACCGAGGGCAGGGGGCGTGACGAGGATATTGAGTCCCTGCTGTCGATAGCCAAGACAGTGAAGGAGTGTTCCCTCTGCGGCCTGGGGCAGACGGCGCCTAATCCCGTCTTATCTACCATCAATTACTTCCGCAGCGAGTACGAGGAGCATATCAGGGAAAAGAAATGCCCGGCTGCGGTCTGCGAGACCCTGATGATTTCGCCGTGTCAGCATACCTGCCCCGCGGGTATCAATATCCCCAAGTACGTTGCGCATATCGCCGAGGGCGAATATAAGGAAGCCATCGAGACCATACGGGAACGCAATCCCTTCGCCGCCGTGTGTGGTCGGATCTGTCACCACCCCTGTGAGGGACGGTGCCGTCGCGGCGATCTTGATGAACCCGTGGCTATCAGGACGCTGAAACGCTTCGCCGCCGACTGGTATGCGGAGCACGGTTCGGAAACCGGTGATATCGAGCCTTTCCCGGTAACCAAGAGGGAGAAGATTGCCGTGGTGGGGGCAGGCCCCACCGGCCTGGCCTGCGCCTACTTTCTGGCGCAGGAGGGCTACCCTGTAACGGTCTTTGAAGCGCTTCCCGTGGGAGGTGGAATGCTTTCGGTGGCGATACCGGAGTTCCGCCTGCCGAGCGCCGCCATCCAGCAGGATATCGACTATATTATCAAGCGGGGAGTTGAGATTAAATACGGTACCCCCATCAATACTAATTTTACTGTCGAGGACTTGAAAAACGACGGCTTCGCCTCGGTGTTTATCGCGGCGGGTGCCCAGCGCAGTCAGCGACTCGGCATACCCGGGGAGGTCGAGGATATTGAAGGCCTTTACTACGGATTGAGGTTCCTGCGCGATGTCAGACTGGGCAGGGAAGTAACCGTGGGCAATCGGGTGGCCATCGTGGGGGGTGGTAATGTCGCCCTCGATGCCGCCCGGACCGCGCTCCGCATCGGCGCCGGTGAAGCCAGTATCTACTACCGGCGCTCACGTGATGAAATGCCGGTTTCCGATATCGAGTATGATGAAGCCGTCGCCGAAGGTGTGAATATAAGTTTTCTCGCCAGCCCCACCAGGATTACCAGCAATAACTGGAAGGTAACGGGGCTTCAATGCATCAGGATGACGCTGGGAGCACCAGATGACAGCGGACGAAGGCGGCCCGTCCCCGTGAGTGGCTCGGAGTTCACCGCGGAGGCGGATACGGTTATCGCCGCCGTAGGGCAGGCGCCGGACCTCTCCTTCCTGCCTGCGGATAGCGCTCTGGAACGTACAAGGTGGGAAACCCTGGTGGTCGATAGCAACTCCCTGGTCACTAATGTAACCGGCGTGTTCGCCGGCGGCGACTTCGTGACCGGGCCGGGCATGGTCGTCGAGGCTGTTGCCGCCGGGAGGAGAGGGGCTATCGCCATTGATAAGTACTTGAGGGGCGACGATACAAGGGTCGAGATTTACGACCGGAAAGTAAAAGTTGCCGAAGGGGCCGCGCCGGAGTTGGAGGAGTCCTGGGAACTCAAACCGAGGTCTAAAGTGAAGACGCTGCCGCTCCCGGAAAGGCGAGCCAGCTTTGAAGAGATAGAGCTCGGGTTTACGGAGGACGTAGCCCGCCGGGAGGCAAAAAGGTGCTTGAGGTGCGACCTTGAAAGCTAGGAGGGGTCAGCTATGAAATCGATAACAAGACAAAAACCGATTGAAGACATTCAGCGGGGCCTTGAGGGGCTGGATAAGATATTCGTGGTCGGTTGCGGCACCTGTACCACCCTGACCAGTACCGGCGGCATCGAGCAGGTAGAAGAGATGAAAGGGCATTTGCAGGAGATGGGCAAGCTCGTTACCGGCGCCATGGTAATTCCCACCGCCTGCGACGACATGACCGAGGCCGCCATGAAGGAAAATGAGCAGTTCATCCGCGGTGCCGATGCCGTTCTATCGATGAGCTGCGCCCTGGGTATACACCGCATGAACCTTTATATTGATAAACCGATAATTCCGGCGGTGGATACGCTGTTCATCGGCGTGGAAGAAACGCCCGGTTATTTCCGGGAGGCCTGCGCCCAGTGCGGCCAGTGTATCCTCGGAGAGACCGCCGGCATCTGCCCCATCACCGCCTGCCACAAGGGGCTGGTCAACGGGCCCTGCGGCGGCACCAATAACGGCAAGTGCGAGGTCGATAAGGAGAAGGACTGCGCCTGGACGCTCATCTACAATCGACTTAAAGAGCAGGGCAGGCTGGACCTGATGCGCCGGTATCAGGCGCCCCGAAATCACCACGTAGTCCCCAGGCCGCGGGCCGTCACCATCACTTAATGGAGTAAGGATGCTATCATTTCAACTAAAAATGGTCTTTGACACGGGAAGGATACAGGTTTTTATGAGGGGGTTAGGATAATGGTATCACGTTTCAAAGAAGCCCTTGGTTCCGGAAAATTCGTCGTTACCAGCGAGGTCGCTCCGCCCAAGGGAACGAACCTCGAAAAGCTATT